>NZ_CP021247.1:600000-800000 GCF_017309955.1 Novosphingobium sp. KA1
AGTTCAACCTGCTGGTGGGCGAAAACGGCGCGGGCAAGACGAATGTGCTGGAGGCGATCTCGCTGCTGTCGCCGGGACGGGGCCTGCGGCGCGCCGCGCTGGCCGACGTGCCGGGCCAGCAGTTCGACGGCGGCTTCGCGGTCAGCGCATCGCTGATGGTGCCCGGCAACGAACCCGTTCGCCTCGGCACCGGCGTTACGGCGGAGCGGCCCGGACGGCGCCTGGTGCAGGTCAACGGCGCCGAGGCTCCTGCAGTGCGGCTGGCCGAATGGCTCTCGATCGGCTGGCTGACCCCGGCGATGGACCGCCTTTTTGTCGAGGGCGCCGGGGCACGGCGGCGCTTCCTTGACCGGATGGTCATGGCCATGCGCCCCGACCACGCCAGCCACGCCACCCGCCTCGAAAACGCCCTGCGCGAACGCAACCGCCTGCTCTCGGGCGAATATGCCCCCGATCCGCGCTGGCTGGACGCGATCGAGAGCCAGCTTTCCGAAGCCGGTGCCATGGTCGCCGCTGCCCGCGCCGAACTGGTGGAGCGGCTGGAAAGGACACTGGCCGCGCTGCCGGACTCCCCTTTCGCACGCCCCTCGCTGGCCTATCAGGCGGGTGGACCGATCGAGGCCGAAGCTCTCGCCCGCGCCTTGCGCGATGGCCGCCCCCGCGAACGCGCCGCCCAGCGTACGCTAACCGGCCCGCATCGCGACGAAGTGCTCGTAACGATGGCGGGCAAGGGGGCGGGCAAAGGCCAGTCTGCCGCCGAATGCTCGACCGGCGAGCAGAAAGCCATGCTGATCGCGATCACGCTGGCGCACTCGCAATTGCTGGAGGGCGGCACGCAGCAACGCCCGCGCCTGCTGCTGCTCGACGAAGTGGCCGCCCACCTCGACCCGCTGCGCCGCGAAGCCCTGTTCGATCGCCTCCGCGCCGGATCGGCGCAAGTCTGGCTGACGGGCACCGAACTGGCCCCGTTCGAGGCCATCGCCGCGGAAGCGGCGATATGGGAAGTCAGCGGCGGCGCGGTGCGACGGCTGGATTAACGGCCTGCACCAGCCTGCTTCGGCCCGGACTTCTTCGGCCCTGACTTCTTAGGCAATGCATCCGCGACGTCGTCGACGGTTGCCGTGACGATTTCCTCCACCCCGATGGCGGTGGGATGGACGTGGTCCTTCTGCAGCAGGTCCGGCTTGTCGATCACCGGCTGGAGGAAGAACGGCACCAGCACGGCGCCGTATTTCTGGGCAAGCTGCGGGTAGATCGGGTTGAACTGCGCGGCATAGTCCTTGCCCAGATTGGGCGCGGCCATCATCCCCAGCAGCACGGCGCGGATGCCCTCGTCCTTGAGCCGCTTCAGGATCGCCTCAAGGTTCCGGCGCGTCTGTTCCGGCGGCAGCGAGCGCAGCATGTCGTTGCCGCCAAGGCTGATGATCGCCAGTTCAGGCTTCACCGGCTGGCTCTTGAGCGTGAAGTCCAGCCGCTCCAGCCCGGCCGCCGTGGTATCTCCCGAGACACCGGCGTTGGTGATCCGCGCGTTGATCCCGCGTGCCCGCAGGGCATTTTCCAGCCGCGCGGGGTAGCTTTCGCCATCCTCCAGCCCATAGCCCGCCAGCAGCGAATCCCCGAAGGCCAGGATCGGCCGCTCCGGCCCCATCACCGGGATCGATGGCGGTGCGTCAAGCGCGCTGGTGCTCTGCTCGGACGCAGGCGAGGCACCCTTGTCGCAGGCACTCAGGGCGAGAGGCAGGATGGACACAGCCCCGAGAAGGACGATCGCTTTGGCGCGCAAGGGTTTCTCCGGTGAAATGACTTGTGGAACGGCAAGCTGCACACCCATATGGGGTACGTGACCGATCCTGCCCAGCCCCCCTCCGCCACCCTCTCCGTCCATGCGCAAGACTTGCGGCTTACGTTAGGAAGCGGCGACAGTGCGGTGGAAATCCTGAAAGGCATCGACCTTGCGGTGCCGCAGGGGCAGACGCTGGCACTGCTGGGGCCATCGGGTTCGGGCAAGTCGTCGCTGATGTCGGTGCTGTCCGGGCTGGAGCGGGCCTCCTCCGGCGCGCTGCATGTCGCGGGACAGAACTTTTCGGCGATGGACGAGGATGCTCTTGCCCGTTCGCGGCGCGGCCGGATCGGCGTGGTGCTTCAGGCCTTCCACTTGCTGCCGACGATGACCGCACTGGAAAACGTGATGACGCCGCTGGAACTCGCCGGGATCGACGGCGCGCGTGAGCGGGCGGAGGCGGAACTCGCCGCCGTCGGGCTTGGCCACCGCCTCCACCATTACCCGGCGCAGCTTTCGGGCGGCGAGCAGCAGCGCGTGGCGATTGCCCGCGCGCTTGCGCCGCGCCCCTCGCTGGTTTTCGCGGACGAGCCGACCGGCAACCTCGATGCGGCGACCGGCCATACCATCGTCGACCTGCTCTTCGCCCGCCGCGCCGAAGCCGGGGCAACCCTGCTGATCATCACCCACGACAAAAGCCTCGCGCACCGCTGCGAGCGCGTGGTGACGCTGGCCGATGGCCGGATCGCGAGCGACACGCTTGCTGACTGAACGCACGATCTCCTGGCGGACCGCGTGGACGCTGGCCCGGCGTGACCTGTCGGCACGGTTCAAGGGCCTGCGACTGCTGCTGGTCTGCCTGTTCCTCGGCGTCGGCGCGCTGGCGGCGATCGGCAGCCTCACCGGATCGATCGAGCACGAACTGGTCGCGCGCGGGCGGCAGGTGCTGGGCGGTGACGTTGAGCTGCGGACATGGCAGCGCACGCTCTCCGAGGCGGAGATGAAGGCGCTGGCCTCCTATGGCACGGTTTCGCGGGGCTACCGCCTGCAGGCCATCGTCCGCAAGGGAGACCTTACCGCGCCCGTGGCGCTGAAATCGGTGGATGCCGGCTGGCCGCTCTATGGCCGCCTGACGCTGCAGGACGGCCGCAAAGTCGGCGCTCCGCCAGAGGGGACGATCTGGCTGGCCGAGGGCACCGCGGCGCGGCTCGAAGTGAAGCCGGGTGACACCGTGACGGTGGCCGAAGTGCCCCAGAAGGTCGGCGGGATCATCGCCAGCGATCCCGAAACGCTCTCCGAGGGCTTTTCCTTCGGCGACACCGCGATCACGGCGCTGTCCCTGCCCGACCGCGCCGGGTTGACTGCCACCGGCGCGATGTATCGCAGCGCGGTGCGTGTGAAGTTCGCCGATCCCGCGCGCGATCCCGACGCGGTCGTGGATACACTCAAGCATCAGTTCGGCGATGCCGCTTTCGAAACCCGTACCCGCAAGGCCGCCTCGCCTTCCACGCAGCGCTTTGTCAGCCGGATGGGCCAGTTCCTCTCGCTGGTGGGGCTTGCCGCGCTGGCGATTGCCGGGATCGGCATCGGCGGCGGAGTGTCCTCCTACCTCGAAGCGCGGCGCAGCAGCATCGCCACCCTCAAGGTGCTGGGCGCGACGAGCCGTGACATCGCCCGTGTCTACCTCCTCCAGGTCGGCGCGGCGGCGCTGGCGGGAAGCCTGGCCGGCCTCGTCGTGGGGGTAGCGGTGACGCCGCTGCTCTCCCATGCGCTGGGCACCTTGCTGCCGGTGGAGGCGGGTTTCACATTCTCCCCCTTCGCCCTGCTGACTGCGGCAGCCTATGGCCTGCTGGTCGCGTTGGTCTTCGCCGCCCCGCCGCTGGCCCGCGCGCGCAGTTTTCCGGCGATGGCGCTGATGCGCGCCCGCGTCTCGCCGCTGGCGGCGCGAAGAATGGCATGGGCGCTGCCGGTGGGACTCGGCCTTGCCGCGATCGCCGCGCTGGCCATGCTCAATGCCGCACAGCCGCTGGTGACGGCGGGCTTCCTGGGCGGCGCTTCGGTCATGCTCGGCCTGCTGGCCCTGCTCGGCAGCGGCATCCGGCATCTGGCCGCGCGCCTGCCGCGTCCGCGCGACCCACTGCTGCGGGCGGGGCTCGCCAATCTCCATCGCCCCGGCGCGCAGACCGGCGCGCTGGTGACGGCGCTGGGTTTCGGGCTTTCAGCGTTCGTGCTGATCGCGGGCGTGCAGACCAGCCTCGACGCCAATATCCGCAAGAGCGTGCCCGACCGCGCGCCCGACTACTTCGTGCTCGATATCCCGCAGGACGGCGCCCAGGCCTTCCACGATCTGGTCGAGCGCGAGATTCCGGGCGCCACGGCCCACATCGTCCCCAACTTGCGCGGCCGCATCCTCGCCTTCGGCCCCAAGGACCACATGACGCGCGTCGCCGACATGAAGGACATCCCGGACGAGGCCTGGGCGCTTAAGGGCGAACGCGGCCTGACCTATTCGGCCTACCTTCCCGAAGGCAGCACCGTAACCTCCGGCCAATGGTGGCCGCCGATCTGGCGCGGCGAGCCGCTGGTCTCGCTGGACGAGAAATTCGCCCAGTCGGTTGGCCTCAAGGTGGGTGACTATGTGACCGTCAGCCTGCTCGGCGTGGAACGCACCGCGAAAGTGGCGGCGCTGCGCCGGATCGACTGGGACACGATGGGGCTGAACTTCGTACTGGTGTTCTCCCCCAACACGCTGGCCGATGCCCCGCACAAGCTGGCCGCGACCATCCAGGCGCCGCCGGGCCACGACGGCGCCCGGTTGCTGCCGCGCCTCGCCCGCATGTTCCCGTCGAGTTCGGTGATCGAGACCGGCACCGTGCTGGGCCAGGCGCGCGACCTGCTCGACCAGATGAGCGTGGCGATCCTAGCCGCCGCCTCGGTGGCGGTGCTGGCAGGCCTGGCGGTACTGCTGGGTGCCATCGCCGCCGCGCGGGCCAGCCGCACGTACGACAACGTGATCCTGCGCGTGCTCGGCGCCAGCCGGGGCCAGCTGCTGACGATCCAGCTGGTCGAATATGGTCTGCTGTCGCTGGTACTGGCCACGGTCGCGCTAGTTCTGGGCAGCGCTATGGCCTGGGCAGTGATCGTCAAGCTGTTCGAATTCGACTGGCTGCCCGACTGGCCCCGTATCCTGGCGGTACTGGGCGCCGGGCTTGTCCTCGTGCTGGCATTCGCCCTCGCCGGTTCGCAGCCGCTGCTACGGGCCAAACCGGCAAGGGCGCTGAGGGAACTATAGGCCACAAAAAAGGCCCCGAGAGGATCATTCCACCCCGGGGCCTTCCCTTTATTTCGCCTCGCTTGCGCCCTCAGGCAAAGACGTCGGCGCCGGTGGGATCGAGGGGATCGTCACCGAAACGGTTGGGACCGGGCGTGCCAGGCAGGCACATGATGACCAGCGAGGCGATGCTGGCGATCCAGCCGACCATCGGGATTAAGCCTGCGAGAAAGAACCCCAGATACCACCAGCCGCTCATGTCCCGGTCATGGAAACGACGCACCGTCACCGCCAGCGACGGAACGATGATCGCCAGCCAGTAGATGCCCAGAATCGACATCGGCACGATCATGCTGGCGGTGAACAAGGCCGAAGGGCCGGCGCCGTTCTCGATGTCCTGGAAGAGATTAAACGAGAATGCGAAGGCCAGGAACACCGCGCCCAGCACCATCATCACGAGAAAGTTGAGAAGCGCGAACGCCCAATACTCGCCGCGCGCCGACCTGCCCTTGAAATCGGCAAAGCGCCGGAACGGCAGGATCATATTCTGAAGCATGTATTCCCCCTTGAAATTCAGGAAGATATACTTGCCCATCAGGATCGTGGCGGCAAGCAAAATGGGGCGCACATTGCTGCGCGCCCCTTGTCAGTCTGCAATCCGCGCGTCTCCTCCCCGCAGCGCACGAACCGCTTTCACGTTCCGGACTTATGCCGGTAACGCGCCGCCGTGTCGTGGGACACGGCTGGTTCCTCCTGATGTTTGCAAGCCTGAAGAAGATCCGCCAGAACCTGTCCGACATCTTCGGACCGATCTTCTGGCGGGAACCCCAGCCTTCCTCTCAACCGACGCCCGGAACTTGTCGCTGTTCCGATCCGCCTTATTCTTTCGTTGCCGCCACTCTATCGGTTTGCCCAAGGCTTACAATCACTCGAAAGTCGGATTCGGAGACTTTCCGGCCAGCGTGACGGGAATGTCACATGTCGGCGCGTCGCGCCCCGCTTGCCGAAACAGACCATTTCGGTTAAGGGCGCGCCAATTTTGCGGCGCAGCAGGCGCTGCTGGCCAACTCCTCGAACCGATAGGCAACGCATGTCCGCCCCGCTTCCCTTGCGCAATATCGCAATCATTGCGCACGTCGACCACGGCAAGACCACCCTCGTCGACCAGCTTTTCCGCCAGTCCGGCACCTTCCGTGACAACCAGCGCGTCGAAGAACGCGCCATGGACTCGAACGACCTCGAAAAGGAACGCGGGATCACCATCCTTGCGAAGCCGACCTCGATCGAGTGGAACGGCTACCGCATCAACATCGTCGACACGCCCGGCCACGCCGACTTCGGCGCCGAAGTGGAACGCATCCTCTCGATGGTCGACGGCGTGATCCTGCTGGTCGACTCGTCGGAAGGCGCGATGCCGCAGACCAAGTTCGTCACCGGCAAGGCGCTCGGCCTCGGCCTCAAGCCGATCGTCGTCGTCAACAAGATCGACCGTCCCGACGGCCGCCACGCCGAAGTGCTGGACGAAGTGTTCGACCTCTTCGTCAGCCTCGACGCCAACGACGAGCAGCTCGACTTCCCGACCCTCTACGCCTCGGGCCGCAACGGCTACGCCAGCTACGATCCGGACGCGCGCGAAGGCACGCTGACCCCGCTGTTCGAAAAGATCGTCGAGCACGTCCCCGCGCCGAACCTCGACGTCGACGCGCCGTTCTCGTTCCTCGCCACCCTGCTGGACCGCGACAACTTCATGGGCCGCGTCCTCACCGGCCGCGTCCAGTCGGGCACGCTCAAGGTCAACGACCCGATCCGCGCCATCGACGCCGACGGCAAGGTGATCGAAGTGGGCCGCGCCTCCAAGGTGCTGACCTTCCGCGGCCTCGACCGCGTGCCGGTCGACGAAGCCCGCGCCGGTGACATCATCGCGCTGGCCGGTCTCGAAAAGGCCACCGTCGCCAACACCATCGCCGCCCCCGAAGTGAGCGTGCCGATCAAGGCCCAGCCGATCGATCCGCCGACCCTGGCGATGCGATTCGCGGTCAACGATTCGCCGCTCGCCGGCCGTGAAGGCGACAAGGTGACCAGCCGCATGATCCGCGACCGCCTGATGCGCGAAGCGGAAACCAACGTCGCCATCCGCGTCACCGAATCGGCCGACAAGGACAGCTTCGAAGTTGCCGGCCGCGGCGAACTGCAGCTGGGCGTCGTGATCGAGACGATGCGCCGGGAAGGCTTCGAACTGGGCATCAGCCGCCCGCGCGTGCTGTTCGGCACCGACGAGAACGGTGGCCGCACCGAGCCTTACGAAACCGTCGTGATCGACGTGGACGACGAATTCTCGGGCACCGTCGTCGAGAAGATGCAGCGCCGCAAGGCCGAGCTTACCGACATGCGTCCTTCGGGCGCCGGCAAGACCCGCATCACTTTCTCGGCCCCCTCGCGCGGTCTGATCGGCTACCACGGCGAGTTCCTCTCGGACACCCGCGGCACCGGCATCATGAACCGCCTGTTCGAGAAGTACGACAGCCACAAGGGCCCGATCGAAGGCCGCCTCAACGGCGTGCTGATCTCGAACGGCACCGGTGAAGCCGTCGGCTACGCGCTGAACAGCCTCGAAGATCGCGGCATCCTGTTCGTGAAGCCGCAGGAAAAGATCTACGAGGGCATGATCATCGGCGAGAACGCCAAGCCCGACGATCTCGAAGTGAACCCGATGAAGTCGAAGCAGCTGACGAACTTCCGTTCGACCGGCAAGGACGACGCCATCCGCCTCACGCCCCCCAAGGTCATGACGCTGGAACAGGCGATCGCCTACATCGACGACGACGAAATGGTCGAAGTGACCCCGCAGTCGGTCCGTCTGCGCAAGGCGATCCTCGATCCGCACGAGCGCAAGAAGGCGAACCGCAAGAAGGACGCCTGATCCCGAAACAAAAAACCCCGCCGGCGCAATCCGGCGGGTTTTTTTGTTGTACGTCTGAAGAATCTTGCGGGTTAAAGGCTGGAGCCGCCCTGCACCCAGTTGCGCGCTGCCTGGCGCAGCAAGTCGGTATCGCGCGGCAGGTGCGCATTATCGTCCAGCGCGCGTGTGCCGAGCAGGATGCCCTCGGAAATCGGATCGAAGAAGGCCACGCCGCAATATTGCCCGCGGGTCCACACAACTTCGCCGAAAGCCTCGAACTTGCCCCATTCGAGCAGGACTTCCCCCCCGACCTTGAGCAATGCATCGGTGGCGATCTTCGCGCCGCTCAGCGACAGGTCGGCAAGGATGCCCACCTTGGTCTGCGTGCGTGTCACCACCCGAACGGGCAGGCGCACGCGTAACCGGCTTCGGGCCCGACGCCCGCGATCGGCACCCTGGACGCCGCCTGACGAGAATTGCGAACCGGAGGGGACTTCAGTCATAGTGTAATCTTGCCATTGTCTTGCCTAGCCACACGTTTGCGCGGGTCTAGTGGAACTGCCTTAGACACTCCGGCTTGGCCGCAGCCCGGGCCCATGGGAAACACGCCCCGTCCCCACGGGTTCCTTCGGCAGTTCATTATAGGGAGCCGGCGCTGCGCGATGGACGCCGGCCTGCGCGAAAATATCTTCCCCATGCTTCCATGTTTGCGCTTTGCCGTTAGACCTCTCGTCCGGGCGCAATCGGAACCGGAACAGACAGGCAGATGATCGAATACGGGCCACTGGCCGGAATTCTTGTTGTGATCGCAGGATTTGCTTTGCGATTCAATCCATTGGCTGTCGTGGCCGCTGCCGCCGTGGTTACCGGCCTGCTGGGCCACATGAGCCTCGTCCAGGTGATCGCGCTGCTCGGCAAGGGCTTCAACGACAACCGCTTCGTCACCGTCGTCTACGTGGTGCTGCCGGTGATCGGCCTGCTCGAACGCTTCGGCCTGCAGCAGCGCGCGCGCACGCTGATCGAGGGCATGCGCGGCGCCACCGTGGGACGGCTGCTCATATCCTATCTCGCGTTCCGGCAGATCCTCGCGGCACTCGGCCTGACCTCGATCGCCGGCCCGGCGCAGACCGTACGACCGCTGGTCGCCCCGATGGCCGAGGCGGCCGCGCGCAAGCAGGCCCCGGAGGTTACCGAAGACGACATCGAGGAGGTCAAGGCCATGGCGGCCGCCACCGACAATGTCGGCGTGTTCTTCGGAGAGGACGTGTTCATCGCGATCGGCTCGATCCTGCTGATCCAGGGCGTGCTCAAGAGCCAGGGCATCGACATTGCGCCCATCCATCTCTCGCTCTGGGCGATCCCGACCGCGATCTGCGCCTTTGCCATCCACGCCTTCCGCCTGCACCGCTTCGACCGCCGCCTACGCGCCGCCCCCGCTGCCCGGGACACCGAGGCATGATCGGCATCGGCACGATCTACGCGCTGGCCGGCATCGTCTTTGCCGCCTTTGCCCTTGCCAGCGCGCGGGACCGCACCAATCCCAGGCGCTGGGGCAACGGCGCGTTCTGGGGGCTCATCGCGGCGAGCCTGCTGCTGGGCGACCGTCTCGGCGACTTCGGCAACGGCTTGCTGGTCCTTGCGCTGGTGGCCATCGCCGGAACCCGCAGCCTCGGGCACGGCAGCCCCCGCACCACCGGCAATGCCGAGCGCGAGGCCAGCGCCGCCCGGCTCGGCTCGCGCCTGTTCCTGCCCGCCCTCATCGTCCCGGTGACCGCGTTTTGCGGCACCCTGCTGTTCAATTACGCGGGGCTGGAGCGCCTCGGCCTGGTCGATCCACGCTGGATCACGCTGGCCCTGCTGGTGCTGGGCGTCGTGATCGCGCTGGCCGTCACGATGCTGTGGCAGCGCCCGCCGCTCACCGCGCCGGTCGAGGAAGGCCGGCGCCTGATGGACTCGATCGGCTGGGCCGCGCTGCTTCCGCAGATGCTTGCCGCACTGGGCGTCGTCTTCACCGCCGCCGGGGTCGGCACCGCGGTCGGCGCCATTACCCAGAGCATCCTGCCGAGCGGCAACGTATTCCTCGCGGTTGTCGTCTTTGCCCTCGGCATGGCGCTGTTCACGGTGGTCATGGGCAATGCCTTTGCCGCCTTCCCGGTGATGGCGAGCGCGGTCGGCGTGCCGATCCTCATCCGCCTCCACGGCGGCGATCCGGCGGTTGTCGGCGCGGTCGGCATGCTGGCGGGTTTCTGCGGCACGCTGCTGACGCCGATGGCCGCCAACTTCAACATAGTTCCCGCCGCCCTGCTCGAACTGAAGGACGAGCATGCGGTGATCCGCCGCCAGGTCGGCACGGCCCTGCCCCTGCTCGCCTGCAACATCGCCATCCTCTACATCGCCGGATTCCTGCTGTGACCCCATCCCCTGAAACCGCCGCCCGGTTCATCCGCATCGCGCTGGGCCATGTCGGCCGCGAATATCCGCACAAGCTCGACCACACGATGTCCTCGGATGCCGACGTGCTGCCACCGCGCGTGCTGCATCCGGCCTTCCACGGCAGCTACGACTGGCATTCCTGCGTGCACGGCTGGTGGACCATCCTCACGCTCGCGCGCCTGCACCCGGACCTGCCCGAAGCCGCTCAGGCCATCGCCCGTGCCGACGAGACTTTCACCGAGGACAAGCTCACCGCCGAACTGGCCTATCTCGACCGCCCGCTTTCCGGCGGCTTCGAGCGCCCCTACGGCTGGGCCTGGCTGCTCTACCTGCACCTCGAGGCAAGTCGTCATGCGGACAAGCCCTGGGCGGTGCGGCTCGAACCGCTGGCCCGCGCCTTTGCAGCACGGCTCGCCCACTACCTGACGATCCTCACCTACCCGATCCGTACCGGCACGCACTTCAACAGCGCCTTTGCGCTCGCGCTGTCACTGGAATGGGCCGACGCGTTCGACCCTGCGCTGGCCGACCAGATCCGCACCAAGGCCGCAACCTGGTTCGCCGGCGATGCGGACTGCCAGGCCTGGGAGCCCGGCGGCGACGAATTCCTGTCCTCGGCGCTCAGCGAAGCATTGCTGATGCGCCGCGCACTGGGTGAAGACGCCTTCACCGACTGGTTCGCGCAGTTCCTGCCCAACCTTGCCCAACGCCGCCCGGCCTCGCTGTTCACCCCGGCCCATGTCAGCGACCGCAGCGACGGCAAGATCGCCCATCTCGACGGACTCAACCTGAGCCGCGGCTGGGCCTGGCGCGAAATCGCCTCGGCCACCCCGGCACTGGCACAGATCGCCGGTGAAGCCGCCGAAGCCCACCTCGCCGCCGGGCTGGAACACATCGAGGGCGACTACATGGGCGAGCACTGGCTGGCGAGCTTCGCCCTTCTGGCGATGCTGGCGGCATAGGACGAAGCTGAAAGGGAACAAGCGATGGTGCCGGCTACAGGATTCGAACCCGTGGCCCCCTGATTACAAATCAGGTGCTCTACCAACTGAGCTAAGCCGGCCCTCGCGAAAGCAAGTCCGGCGCCCTTACAGCGAGGCAGGGGCGCCGGTCCAGCATTTTAATCAGAACACCGCGTGCGGCGCGTCTTCCTTCATCATCGCCTGGCGAACCAGCGGGATCGGCGGGCCGCCGTAGCTCAGGAATTCGTCGTGGAACGCCTTCCAGCCGGCGCGGCCGCCGCGCTTGGCGGTCCAGTCGTCGCGCAGCTTGCGGATCATCAGCTTGCCCAGCGTGTAGTTGAGATAGGCCGGATCGTAAGTGCCGCGCGCAGCCTGCTGCTCGGCCGTGCCCTCGTCCTGGTAGCATTCGGTCATGAACATGCGCTTCGACTGCTCCTGCGTCATGCCGCGCGCATGCAGGCCGATCGCCGAGAGATAACGGCAATTGCGCAGCAGTGCGTTGGACAGCTGGCCGACGTGGACCCCGGCATCGCCATTCCCGAGGCCGGCATCCCACATCATTTCCTCGGCATAGTGCGCCCAGCCCTCGGCGAAGGCATAACCGACGAACAGGCGGCCCACCCAAGAAGGCGAGCGATTCGAATGGAGGAACTGCAGGAAGTGCCCCGGCATCACTTCGTGCACGGACGTGAACAGCAGGTCGTTCTTGCCCGGGATGTAGTCCTGCTGCATCTGCTGCGACCACGAGGGGTCCGGCGGCGAAATGTAATAGACCGAGGCGATGCCCTTATCGAGCGGCCCCGCCGGATCGATATAGGCCGAGTTCTGCCGGTTGTAGGGCGGGCTTTCCTCGACTTTCGCCTGTTCGGTGCCGGGGATCGTCACGATGTCATGCTGGCGCACGAAAGCGGTGAGATCGGGGATCTGCTTGCGCGCGGCCAGCACCGGACCGCCCTCCGGCTTGTCGGCCCGCATCTTGTCGAAGCAGCCCTGGATGTCCTTGCCCGGTGCATAGTCGGCGCAGGCCGCCTTCAGCAGATCCTGGTTGCGCTTGAGATCGGCGCGGCCAACGGCTTCGAGTTCGTCCAGCGGCGCGTCGACCGCCTCGGTCGCGGCCAACATGCGCGAGAAACGATCCGCGCCCATGGCGAAGTCCTGCGTCGGCGTCGCCTTGGCCAGCCAATCGGCCAGCCCCTGCATGGCAGTGGCGGCGGCTTCCGAACTCGCCTTGAATTCGGCCTGGAGCCTTGCATCCTTCACATCGGCAAAGGCCGCACGGGCATCACCCCGGTAATACTCGGCAAAACCCGCAAACCCGGCCGTGCCCAGCTTGATGAAGCTGGCGGGCATAGCGGTCTTGAGATTGCCGCGGATCTGCGTCGCGGCCCTGGGCACCGCCTTGAAAAAGGCGATCATCGCCTTCATCCGCGTCGGCTTGTCGGCATAGTCACGGCTGACATAGACGTTGGGATCGAGGCCATTCTCGATGTAGTAGCCCGGATTGGTATGCGGCTTGTCGGCGTCGACCAGCCAGAACAGCTGCCCCTTGGCAACCTGTACCAGATAGTCCCGCTCGAACCGGTCGGCGGCGGAAAGATCGGTGAACTTTCCGGCATCGGCGATCACGCCGCGCAGGAAATCGGCCCGGGCCTTGAGGCCGGCAGCGCTCCAGTCGGGCAGACGGCCGTCGAACTGGTGGGCGCCCTGATAGATCGCGAAGGACGGGTCCTGCGCCATCCAGGCATCCAGCGTCTTGCCGACATAGGCCTTCCACGGCGTTGCCGGGGTCCCCATCGCGGCGGTTACCGGTGCCTGTGCGGGAGCAGCGCCTGCGCCGAGGGCCAGTGCGAGACAGGCCATCCCGGCCAGCAGCTTGTGTTTCATGTCTTCGTGCGATCCCTGTCCATGGTGTGCGGGCCGCATCGGTCGCCCCCGACGGCAAAGCCCCATGGGCACGGGTTGTGCGTCAGACTGCGCCGAAGGTCCAGCCCTCGGTGCGGGCAAGTTCGGCCGTCAATTCAGCGGGTTTCCACAAGTCCGCACGCGGCGCGGCGGTGCGCAGCCAGGCCGAGGTGAGCAAGGCATCGGCGCTGTGGTCGTCGATCGGTCCCTCGCCCGAGACAGGCGGCGATCCCAGCACCGCGAGCCCTGCATTGAGCGCCGCGTGATCGGACATCTTCGCCCGCCCAGCAGAGCGCCCGGCGGCCACGGCGGCAAGCGTCGTGTAGATCTCGGTCACCACCGATCCGCTCTCCGGCAAAGGGTCTATCGGCCAGACCGACAGTGCCGCGCCCAGCCGGTGCAGCATGCGCATTCCGGTGAGACTCGACTTGCCCACTTGCGCCGCACCGACAAGGTTGAAATTGGAATAGGGCTTGCAGCCCGCACGCGCCTGCGCCTCTTCGGTCACCCGCATGCGCCCCTTGCGGTGCGAGGCTCGGGGCAAATGGAACCGCGCACCCTCGCGCCCGCCATGACGGCGGAAATAGGCGCTGAGTTCGCAGTGATCGACAAAGCTGGAGGCGGAAAGATGCTCGTCTCCGGCGCAGATCCCATCGATCAGGGCCCAAAGCGCACGGGCATCGGGCGGGCTCCGCGCCCAGCCGGGAAAAAACGCCCCGGCATCGGCGAAAGGCAGTGAAATGCCGAGGTCGAGCCCGACCAGCGTGTCTTGCGGCAAGTCATCGCGCAGCAGGTCAAGCACCTCCTCGCGCGACCAGGGGCCCGGCTCCCGGTGGCACAAGCCCTTGGGCCGCAGCAGTTGCGGCGCGCCCTCGATCCCGCAGAGCGCAACCGCGATACCCTTCTGGCGCAGGCCAAGGGCGCCGGACCAGTCGATCGCCATGAAATGGCGAAAGCGCGGAGCCATCACTCTGCGCGGCGCTCTGCGCGCTTGCGGTCCCACCACTCGATACGTTTGCGCAGGTCCCGCTCGAACCCGCGCTCGACCGGTTCGTAGAAGGTCTGCGGCGCCATGCCTTCCGGCCAGTAGTTGTCGCCCGAGAAGCCGTCCGGGGCATCGTGGTCGTAGGCATAGTCCTTGCCGTAGCCGATGTCCTTCATCAGCTTGGTCGGTGCGTTGAGGATGTTGGCGGGCGGCGGCAGCGATCCGGTTTCCCGCGCGCTCTGCCACGCCGCCTTCTGCGCCATGTAGGCCGCGTTGGATTTGGGCGCGGTGGCAAGATAGAGGCAGGCCTGCACGATCGCCCCTTCCCCCTCGGGACTGCCAAGGAACTCGTAGGTCTGCTTGGCGGCGATGCACTGAAGCAACGCCTGCGGATCGGCAAGTCCGATATCCTCGCTTGCCATGCGGGTCAGGCGGCGGAGCAGGTATAGCGGTTCCTCGCCCGCCGTCAGCATGCGCGCCAGATAATAGAGGGCGGCCTGGGGATCCGACCCGCGTACCGACTTGTGCAGCGCGGAAATCAGGTTGTAGTGGCCGTCGCGGTCCTTGTCGTAAACCGCCACGCGGCGCTGGAGAAAGGCCCCCAGCCCGCGGGGATCGAGCGGCTCGCCGATCTGCGCCGCATAAAGCGTTTCCGCCTGATTGAGCAAGAACCGCCCGTCGCCGTCGGCCGAGGCGACCAGCGCCGCCCGCGCGTCGCCGTCAAGCGGCAGCGGCCCCTCGAGCGCTTCCGCCTTGTCCAGCAGGCTTTCCAGCGCCTCCGGCCCGAGCCGGTGGAGGATCAGCACTTGTGCCCGGCTCAGCAAGGCCGCGTTGAGCGCAAAGCTGGGATTCTCGGTCGTCGCACCGATCAAGGTCACCGTGCCGCGCTCGACGAACGGCAGGAAACCGTCCTGCTGGGCACGGTTGAAACGGTGGATCTCGTCCACGAACAGCAGCGTGCGCTGCCCGGCGCGCGCGGCCACGTCGGCCTCGGCAAAGGCCTTCTTGAGATCGGCGACGCCCGAAAACACCGCCGACACCGACGCAAAGCGCATGCGCACCGCGTCGGCCAGGAGCCGCGCCGTGCTGGTCTTGCCGGTTCCCGGCGGCCCCCAGAGGATCATCGAGGACAGCCGGCCCGCCGCCACCATGCGCCCGATCGGCCCTTCGGGACCGGTCAGGTGCTCCTGCCCCACCACGTCGGCCAAGGTGCGCGGGCGCAAGCGGTCGGCCAGCGGGGCATCCTCTCCCGGCATGTCGGGGCGGCTGGAGGGCGGAAGATCATCGGCAAAAAGGTCGGCCATGGGGGCTATCTAGCGACTATCCCGCGCAATTGCACCGCCTGCGCGATACCCCTAGGCTGCCTCCCGGCTCGCACAGGGAAGGAAGACGGCACCATGACACGAACTGCAGCGGCACGCACGCCCTTCCATCTCTGGCCGGTCGGCCTGCTGGCGATCCTGTGGAACGGCTTTGGCTGCCTCGACTATGCGATGACCGTCACGCGCGATCCCGCCTGGATGGCAAAGGTCCCGCCTGCCGTAATCGACTGGCTCGACGCCGCCCCGGCCTGGGCCCTCGCCAGTTGGGCGCTCGGCGTCGGCGCCGGCCTGCTGGGCGCCTTGCTGCTGGTCATGCGCTTGCACTGGGCCGCCCATGCCTTTGCCCTGTCGCTGCTGGGGCTGGCCGCGAACCAGGCCTACCTCTTGCTGTCGCCGATGCCCATGACGGCGAATGCCGCCGAACTGGCGCTGCGGCTGGCGATCTGGATCGCCGCGCTCCTGCTGTTCTTCTATACGGTCCGCCTGCGCGGACGCGGCGTGCTCGCCTGAATTCAGTTCATACAATCAAATACCAACCTGAACAAATTCTGCCAAAGCTGCTCCAATTCCGTTCAGCCAGGCTCACCTAGAAGGAACTCAACGCAGGAGACGTAAGGCACCGCAGGACGCGGGCCTCGGTTCTCCTGACAAGGAGTTTCGAACCATGTCCATCATGCGCAAGATCGGCCTTTCCGGTGCGCTCGCGGCGACGGCACTTGCCGCTGCGACCCCGGCCATGGCTCAGGACTATCGCCGCGGCGGCGACAACACCGCGGCGGTTGCCATCGGTGCCGGCGTCGTCGGCCTCGCGCTCGGCGCGATCCTCGCCTCGAGCAACGACCACCACCGCGACTATGCCGATTACGGCTATGACACCGGATATGGCCGAGCCTGGACCAGCGGCTGGGAATTCCGCGACGGCTGGTACTGGGACCGCGATGGCCGCCGCCACAGCCGCGACGAATATGCTCGCTTCCACCGCAACGACGGCCGAGGCCAGAATTGGGGCGGCCACGACGGACGCGGCGGCGACCACGGCGACTACCGCCGCGGCTACGACCGCGACCGCGACGACTTTCGCCGCGGCTACTGATCGATAAAGACCACCGAGCAGCCGGGTCCCCCTCCCCGGCTGCGACGAGACGCCCGGCCCCTCCTCCTGGCCGGGCGTCTTTTTTTGTGCGCAGCGGCTTTCCCCGGCACGGCCCGCCAAGCGCCCAGCTTTCGCAAGACCAACCGGAAGTTCACGGCCTGTTCAGTGGCAACATTGCAGAAATGTGGCACGTGCCCGCTGGAACCGCCGTTACCTGGTTGGCCCGGAAAGGGAGTTCAATTCGATGCATATCAGGATCAGGAAATTCGGCCTCGCCGCAGCCCTTGCGGCCAGCGCCTTGACGGCCTCGGCCCCCGCCATGGCCCGTGACGGTTACCACGACCGGGGCGACGATGCGGCCATCGCCATCGGTGCCGGCGTCATCGGCCTCGCGCTCGGCGCTGCCCTCGCCGATCACGGCGATCGCCACTATTACGACCGCGGCTATTACGATTCCCGCCGTTACGTGACCGTGCGCGGCCGCCCGGGGTACTATTATTACTACGAAGGCTACCCCAACCGCTACTACCAGGATCGCTACTACGACCGCTATTACGCGCCGTATTACCGCGACCGCTGGAGCCGCGGCCATGCCTGGGGCAACCGCGACTGGCGCGACGACCGCCGCGGCTGGGGCCGTGATGATCGGCGCCACTGGGGTCGTCACGACCGGGACCGCCGCGACCGGGACCGGCATGATCGGGACCGCCATCACGACTGGCGCCGCTGATCGCCCCCGGACGTCATAACCGCGTCAAGAATTTCGAGTGAAAGGATGCGCGGCGGCATTTCATGGAAAATGCCGCCGCGCACTGCTTCCCGCACATGGCCTTCCATGATCCGCACTCGCCAATCCCCGCCCGGGAGGCTATGGGGCTGCCCATCATGGATATCGCCGACCTTCGGATCGCCCTCTTTTCGGGCAACTACAATTATGTGCGCGACGGCGCCAACCAGGCCCTGAACCGTCTCGTGGGCTACCTGCTCCGCCAGGGGGCGCAAGTGCGCGTCTATGCCCCGGTCGTCGACAAGCCCGCCTTCGAGCCGACCGGCGATCTTGTCGGCATTCGCGCGGTGCAGATCCCGACCCGTTCGGAATACCGCATCCCGCTCTCGATCTCGGGCAAGGCGCGCCGCGATCTCAAGGCATTTGCGCCGCATGTGGTGCATGTCTCCTCGCCCGATCCGGTCGGCCATCAGGCGGTCACCTGGGCGCGCAAGCGCAACCTGCCGGTGCTCGCTTCGGTGCACACGCGCTTCGAGACATACCTTCGTTACTACAACATGGCCTGGGGCGAACCGCTGATCGAGGCGATCCTGCGCCGCTTCTACCGCCGCTGCGATGCACTGGTAGCTCCCTCGGAATCGATGGCCCAGTTGCTGCGCGAACAGCGCATGAACTACGATGTGTCGATCTGGTCGCGCGGAGTGGATCGCGAAATCTTCCACCCCGGCCGCCGTGACCTCGCCTGGCGCCGCGCGCATGGCATCGCCGACCATGAAGTGACCATCGGCTTCCTGGGCCGCCTGGTCATGGAAAAGGGCCTCGACGTCTTTTCCGACACGCTCGACGAACTAACCCAGCGCGGCATCGCCCACCGCGTGCTGGTGGTCGGTGAAGGCCCCGCCCGCGAATGGTTCGAAGCACGCCTGCCGCAGGCGGTCTTTGTCGGCTTCCAGCAAGGCGCCGACCTGGCCCGCGCCGTGGCCAGCATGGACATGCTGTTCAACCCCTCGGTCACCGAGACGTTCGGCAACGTGACACTGGAAGCCATGGCCTGCCGCCTGCCGGTAATCGCCGCGGCCGCCACCGGCAGCCAGAGCCTCGTGAACGACCGCGAGTCCGGCCGCCTCGTGCCTCCCGGCGCGATCCACCAGTTCGCCGAAGCGATCAAGGGCTATGTCGAGAACCAGGACATGCGCGAGGCCCACGGCCTTGCCGGCGAGAGCCGCGCACTGGAATTCAGCTGGGACCGCATCAACCAGGCAGTGGCCGATACGTATCTGCGCCTCATCCGCCAGAAGACCCGCAGCTGACCGCGAATGCCGGGTCTGCCAATAAGGCAGCCCGGTGCTTCGCGGTTGTTCAGACCGGCGCCGGGGCCGCCAGACCGATTTCCCCGAAATAGCGACCAAGCCCCTCGACGGCCTTGTCGGTCAGTTCGATAAAGGCCCGGCGTCTGTCGTTGTCATCCAGCACACGGCGGAACAGGCCGCCGTCGACCATCTGCCCGATCCAGCGCAGCGCCGTCGTCGGCGGCACCGCAGCCGCGATGCACAGTGAGGTCACCGAGACCTGCTTGCCTTCCCCTTGCGCGGCAGCAAGATCGAGCAGCATGTCCCAGGCCGGATCGGCAAACAGGTCGCCCTCGATGAAACGCGCGCGCAGTTGACGCTGGCGCAGGATCTTGCGAACAAGCCGGGCATCGGGCAACTGCGCCACTGCACAGCGTGGCGGTGCTTCGCGCGCCAGCGGAATTGCCGGCTCCAAAGCACCATCCCCCCCGCCGCCAGAGGGCGCCAGCCGATCGATCCGCCCGGCAATCTCGCCGACCTGCTCGGTCAGCCGCAGGATCATCAGCCGGTCGTCGTCGGAAAGCTCGCGCACGCGTCCCTGCGACATCGTTGCCAGCACCCGCCCCAAGGCAACCACCCGCTCGGCCCGGCTGGGATCGACCAGCAGCAACGGATTGGAATGGTCCATGCAGGCAAACACGTCATCCAGCGCCTCGACACTGGTCGAGACGATCAGCCGCGCCCCCAGTTGCGGCGCCCGCATGTCCAGCCGCGACAGGGCTGCCAGCGCCGCGCCATCGACCTGCGGGCAATCCAGCAGGACAACATCGCCGAGCGGACGCTCGCCCTGTTCCAGCAGTTCCGTCAGCGACGTGGCCGTGACCCGCAAGCCCGCTGCCCCGGCATCCTCCCGCATCCCGGCGCGCACATGGGCGCGGTCGGCAAAGATCGAAACCGAAAGACCGGAACCTTGGCCGGAAGCGCTGCCGCCGCCATAGGCAAAATCGTCCGTGACAGGACCGCCGAGGGTGAAATCCGTATCATCCATGCGCGTGCCTTCCGTGTTACCACGTAAGGGAACAGGACTAGAACAGGACGCCTTCGAGTCAAGAATTGCCGGGTTAAAACCTTGTCATCCGGGGCGCTTTACCGGAGTCACGTCTTCCCGGCCGCGTCACCAGCCCGACAGTTCCCGCCGCACCAGGGTTTCCAGCATGTCGATGCCGACAACCGTATCGTTGAGGCAGGACAGTACCGCGAAGTCCTTGCCGCCGGCCGCCTCGAACACTTCTCGTCCGCGGATCGCCAGTTCCTCCAGGGTCTCCACGCAGTCTGCCGAAAAGCCCGGCGCAGCAATCGCAAGGCTCCGGGTGCCGGCTTTCGCCTCGGATTCCAGCACGCTCTCGGTGGCCGGTTCCAGCCACCTGGCACGCCCGAACCGCGACTGGAACGCAGTTTCGACACGCAAGTCCGCAAAGCGCGACGCGAGGCGCCCGGCCAGCAGGCGAGCGGTCTTGCGGCAGTGGCAATGGTAGGGATCACCAAGATCGAGCGTGCGCTGCGGCATGCCATGGAACGAAAGCAGCAGCACTTCAGGCACAAAGGCCAGCGCCTCGACCTGCCGCGCCAGATCGGCTTCCAGAGCGTCGATGTGTGCGGGATCATCGTAATAGGGCGGCAGGCTGCGCAACGCGGGTTGCCAACGCATCCGCGCCATCGCCTCGCCCACCTTGTCCGAGACCGAGGCAGTCGTCGCCCCCGAATACTGCGGATAGAGCGGTGCTATCAGGATACGGTCACACCCGGCGTCCTTCATCGCCTGAAGGCGCTCCGGGATCGAGGGATTGCCGTAGCGCATCGCCCAGTCGACCATGGCGCGTCCATCCAGACGCTCCTGCAGGCCCCGCGCCTGCGCGGCGGTGATCGCGGCGAGCGGCGAGCCCGCTTCGGTCCAGACCTGGCCATAGGCATGGGCGGACTTGGCCGGACGCGTGCGCAGGATCACGCCGTGGAGGAGCGGCTTCCACACCAGCGCCGGGATCTCCACCACGCGCGGGTCGGACAGGAATTCGGCCAGGTAACGGCGCACTGCGGGCGCGGTCGGCGCATCGGGCGTACCCAGATTGACCAGCATTACGCCGATCCGTCCGGTGCGGGCATCAGGGTGGTCGACAGGACGCATCACAGTTCCTCGGCAAACAGGGGGAGGCGGCGGAAACGCAGGCCCGTCGCCGAATAGAGGGCATTGGCGATGGCCGGCGCGACAACCGCCACGCCCAGTTCACCCGGATCGGCGGGATCCGCATCGCTTTCGATGAAATCCACCTCGATCCGCGGACAATCGGCAAGCACCGGCAGCGCCATCTCGCCGAGCCGATCGCTGTCGGGCCGCCCGCCCACGTAGCGCGGCGCACAACCGAGCGCGAGACCGATCCCGAAAACCAGACCGCCCTCGATCTGTTGGCGGGCGATGTCGAGATTGACGATCCGGCCGATGTCGACAACCGCGCTGAGCCGGTCGACCCGCACGCCGTTCTCGTCCCGCCGGGCGCTGGCGACAAGCGCTATGCGCCCCTCGCCGATGCCATGGCAGGCAATGCCCTGCCCGCTGTTGTCGTTGCCGCCGCCCCATTCGGACAGTGTGGCCACGCGCTGAAGGCACTCCGCCAGGCGGGTGTCCTGCCCCAGCATCGCCATGCGATAGGACAGCGGTTCGCGGCCCGCGCGGTGGGCCAGTTCGTCGACAAAACTCTCGTTGAAAAATGCCGTATAGCCATGGGCATTGCCACGCATGCGGGCGGTAGGCAGGTCGATGGCAGCGGGCGCGTGGTCGACCGCGACGGCCGGGATCGCGTAAGGCGGCACCGCCCCTTCAAGCGCCTGGGGATCAGCCATGCCGGCAACCGCGGCGATCGCCTCCCCCGGCCTGTCGCCCGCGAACATGCGGCGGCCGAATTCGCACGCGCTGGCCGGGGCCGCGACCCGCGCGCGCCAGGCCGCGATTCCGCCTTCGGCATCGGGACGCGCGGCCATGACGGCAACCGCAGGCGTGCGCGGGAAAGCGGCACGAAATTCCTCGCCGCGCGGCCAGGTGAGCTGGACGGGTCTCTCCGCCTCCTTCGCCAGCACAGCCACCTGGGCCGCATGGAGACATTCCAGCCGCCGGTCGAAACTGCCACCCAGCGCCATCGGGTAGAGCACGACATCGCCGCTGCCGATGCCGATGGCCTGTGCCGCCGCCGCCCGTGCCGCCTCAGGCGCCTGGGTACCGATCCACAGTTCCAGCCGGCCATCGGCGTAGCGCGCGGTGGCGCTGGCGGTCTCGATCATGGCGTGGGTGGCGGGTGCCACTTCATAGCGGATCTGCACCGGCAGCAAGCCGTCTACCGCCTTGCTGTCACCGGCCAGATGGATACGCTCGGCCTCGCCGCTGCGCATCGCGCCGTCGAGGGCATTGTCGATCGCATCGCTGTCGAGCGCGCCGATCACCCGGTAACGCGGCTGCGCGCGCACCAGAGCGGTTTCCGCGCTCCACCAGTCATCGGCAAGCGCGGCGATCCAGCCCTCGCCCTTGACGAACCGCCGGAAGCCGCGAAGCGACCTCGCTGCGGCCTCGCCCACATCCGAGACTTCCGCCATCGCCCCCGTGCCGCCAACCAGCGGAGCGTGGCGGATCGAGGCGCGCAGCATGTCGGGCAGGCGCACGTCTCCGGCAAAGACCCAGGAACCGTCCACTTTCGAAGGCAGATCAAGGCGAGGATAGCGCAGCGGTGCACCCGGCGGAAATTCGCCGGGCTTCTCGGCCGGGAAGTCGGGCCGCAGCGGCGGCGGGTCGGGCGGTGAAAACGCCGCCGCCTCGGCCGCCAATGCGCCGAACGACAGCACCTTGCCCGCATGATGGACCAGCCCTTGCGACACCTCGCAAGCTTCCGCCGCGACGCCCCAGCGCGCCGCTGCAGCCTGCGCCAGCAAGGCCCGCGCCGATGCCGCCGCCGCGCGCAGCGGCGCCTCGTAGGCAGCCTGCGCGGTGCCATCGGCGGTCACGTTGAAGCGGTGGTCCTGCGCCCAGCGCCGCGCCAGATAGCCGTCCGGCTGTTCCGCTAGGCTCGGCACGCCCGGCAGCCACTGCGGTGCCCAGAACGGCGCCCACTTTGCCGCCAGCACGGAGTTCGCATAATGCGCGCTGACCGGCGCCGGCTCGACCGCGACCTGCCGCCAGTCCGCGCCGAGCTCCCAGGCCACGATCTGCGGCAGCAGCGTGGTCACGCCCTGTCCCATCTCGACTTGCGGCACCGCCACGCTCACCACCCCGTCGGCCGCGATCTTGATCCAGGCCCCAAAGGCATATTCGTCGCGGTCCGGCTCGAGCGGCAAAGGGAAACGCCGTGGTCGCAGCAAGAAACCGACTGCCAGCCCGCCGCCCGCGAGCCCGCCGATCAGCACGCCGCGACGGGACAGCTTCATCAAAGCGCCGCCTGCAAGCCGGGCTGCAACGGACGCTGGACCAGCCAGTCGTTGACGCGGGTCGCCAGCGCCAGGAAGGCCTGCGTCTGCGGACCATCCCCGGCGGCAATCGGGTTCCCGGCATCGCTTTCGCGCCGGATCGCGATGTCGAGCGGGATGCGCCCGAGGAAATCGAGGCCCATCGTGCCGGCCGCCGCCTCGGCGCCGCCGACCCCGAAGGGATCGCTGACTTCGCCGCAGTGCGGGCAAGCATAACCGGCCATGTTCTCGATCACGCCGACCACCGGCACGCCGCCCTTCTCGAACAGGCTCACCGCGCGCGCCGCGTCCATCAGCGCAAGGTCTTGCGGGGTCGAAACGATCACCGCTCCGGTCGGCTTGAACTTCTGCAGCATCGTCAGTTGCACGTCGCCGGTGCCGGGCGGCAGGTCGACAACGATGATCTCGGCGTTGTCCCAGTGCGCCTCGAGGAACTGCGTGACCGCACCCGCCACCATCGATCCGCGCCAGGCGATCGCGGCCCCAGGCTCGGTCAGTTGCGCCATCGACAGCATCGGCACCCCCCAGCGGCTTGCCACCGGCACCAGCCGGTTTTCGTGGGCGACCGGGCGCTGCCCCTCGGTACCCAGCAGGCGCGCCTGCGACGGCCCGGAAATATCGGCATCGACCAGTCCGACCTTGCGCCCAAGCCGTGCCAGCGCAACCGCGAGGTTCGCAGAGAGCGTGGACTTGCCGACCCCGCCCTTGCCCGATCCCACCGCGAGGATAACCGGCTGCACCTTGTCCGCCATGATCGCCACGTGGACTTGCGCAACGCCGTCCGCACCCGTCAGCGCGGCGCGCAGCTGTGCCTCCAGCGCCGGACGCTCCTGCACCTCGAGGCCGGTTGCATCGACCACCAGCGTGACCCGTTCTTCGGACAGGCGCAGGGACCGCACCCGGTCCGCCAATGCCGCGGGCAAGAGGGACTTGAGGCGGTCGGCATCGAGGCTGTTCATGAGGTCCTTGCAGGATTGATCCGGCCGCAAACAGGCGGCCCTTGGCTGGCGTAATGTCCGCTCAGGTGGCGCAGTCGAGGAAAAAGGGCAAGAGAGGCACTGTTTTTGACGAAAAAGGGTTCCTATAGATAGCCGCATGACAGCATTCGGTGACGCAATCTCTCGCGCCGGCTCCGGCCCAGCACACGACGCCCCTTCAGGTGAAGCACGGACGATGGACATTCTGGCGATGACCGGCCGCAAGAGCCCCTGGGGTTCGGACGGCGGCAACGGCGACGGCAATGATGACGGCGAAGAGAACGGGTCCCGGCCCGAAGAAGCATCCGGCGACGGCACCGACAAGCCCGATCGTCCCGCCCCGGACCGCGAGCCGTCTTCTGGCAAGGAAACGCCCGGCGAACCGCGTGGTCCCCGCAATCCCTGGCTGCCCAGCAGCGGCACACCGCCGCGCCGCGCGGCCGGCATCGAGGACATCTTCCGTGCCCGCGACCCGCGCCGGGGCGGCGGCCCGGGCAACGGCCCCGGCGGCTTCCCCAACCTGCCGCGCCGCGCCGACGGTCGCTCGTGGCTGCCCATCGGCATCGCGGTGGCGGTCGTGGCGATGCTCGGGGCATCCTGCGTGCACGTGCTCGGCCCGTCGGAAAAGGGCATCGTCACCCGCCTCGGTCATTTCTCGCGCGTGATCGATGACGGTTTCTCGCTCACCTTGCCCTGGCCGATCGAGCAGGTCGAAGTGACCGATGTCGGCACCTTCTCGGTCGACACCATTCCCGATGGCGACGGCGAGAAGCTGATGCTGACCGGCGACCAGAACCTGGTCGACCTCAGCTATCAGGTGCGCTGGAACATCAAGAACCTGACCGACTATTCCTACCGCCTCACCGACCCCAAGGGCACGGTGCGCGAAGTCGCCGAAGCCGCGATGCGTGCCTCGATCGGGCAGATCTCGCTCAACGATGCGCTTTCCGGCGCCGGGCGCGCGCGGGTGGAACAGGACGTGCGCGAACGCACACAGCGCATTCTCGATGCCTACCGCGTCGGTGTCGCCATCCAGGGCGTCGAAATCAAGAAGGCCGATCCGCCATCAAAGACCCGCGCCGCCTTCGACAATGTCAACGTCGCCCGGCAGGACGCCGATCGTGACCGTTCGAATGCACGCGCGGGCGCCCAGCAGGTGCTCGCCCGCGCGCAAGGCGATGCCGCCCAGTTCGACAAGGTCTACGAGGAATACAAGCTCGCGCCCGAAGTCACCAAGCGGCGCATGTATTACGAGACGATGGAACGCGTGATCTCGCAGAACGACACCGTCGTCGCCGAACCGAAGAACATGAACACGTACCTCCCCTTGCCCGACCTCAAGCGCCGGGCCGAGCAGCCGTCCGGAGACATCACGGTGACCGCCTCGCCCTCGTCCAGCACTCAGGCGGCTACTCAGGCAAGCACCCAGGGAGGCCAGTGATGAGCGATATCTTGCGCAAGTACATGCCTGCCTGGGTAGCCCTGGGCACCGCGGCCGTCGTCGGCCTTTCCAGCGTGATCGTCGTGCCGGAAACCGAGCAGGTGGTGATCCTGCGTTCGGGCAGCCCCGAGCGGGTCTACAACGCCTATGTTCCCGGCGCGCCCTATGGTTCTACCGATGCCGGCATCCACTGGCGGATCCCGCTCTACGAGCGCGCGATCCACATCGACAAGCGGCTGCTCTCGGTGGACATGGAGCAGGAGCAAGTCCTCTCGACCGACAAGCTGCGCCTCAATGTCGATGCCTTCGCCCGTTTCCGCATCGTCGATCCGATCAAGGTGGTGCAGACCGCGCGAACCGCGCAGGGCGTGACCGACCAGCTACAATCGATCCTCTCCTCGGTGCTGCGCCAGGAACTCGGCAAGCGCACGTTCCAGTCGCTGCTGACGGCGGAGCGCGGCGAGGCCATGGCCCATATCCGCGACGGCCTCGACCGCGAGGCCCGGCAGTACGGCGCGCAAGTCGTGGACGTGCGGATCAAGCGCGCCGATCTTCCCGAAAGCGCGCTGGAAAGCGCCTTCACCCGCATGCAGGCCGCGCGCGAGGAAGAAGCCAAGACGATCAAGGCACAGGGCCAGAAGGACGCGCAGATCATCAGCGCCGATGCCCAGGCCCAGGCCGCCCGCATCTATGCCGATGCTTTCGGCAAGGACCCCAAGTTCTACGACTTCTACCGCGCGATGCAGAGCTATTCCGTGTCCTTCGCCAAGGGCGACACGGGCAAGACGCTTCTGCTTTCGCCTGACAACGCCTATCTTCAGCATTTCCGGGAACCATAAGCGCTCCCGATCGATCCATTGCCAAGCCATGATCGGGGCATCGCCGCAAGGCCCCGGCCCGGCACAAGTACCACCATTCAAACCCGGTTAAGCTGATCCAGCGTCAATCGGGCAGGCGACGACAGGTTGTGACCCTGCACTGTCAGGACGGAGGAATCAAAGGACGTGAAGCCCGTGCGATACGCTTATGGACTGACCACAGCGCTCCTGCTCGGAGGCGCGACCGCCACTCTGCTCACCGGCTATCCCGCCGGGGCGCAAGTTGCCCAGAACGAAGCCAGCCAGATGGCCCACGTGGTGCCCCGCGCGGGCGCTCCGGCCAGCTTTGCCGACCTGACGGCGCAACTGGCCCCCGCAGTGGTCAACATCTCGACCCGCCAGCGCGTCCAGGTACAAGGCAGCGGCGGCGCCAATCCCTTTGCCGGAACGCCGTTCGAAGGCCTGTTCGGCGGCGGCGGCAGTTCCGCTCCGCAGACCCGCGAGGCCCAGTCGCTCGGCTCGGGCTTCATCGTCTCGGCCGACGGCTACATCGTCACCAACAACCACGTGATCACCGCAGAGGGCAAGGGCGAGGTCGAATCGATCACCGTCATCATGCCCGACGGCACCGAGATGCCCGCCAAGCTGGTGGGCAAGGACGCCGCCTCGGACCTCGCGGTACTCAAGATCACCGCCCCCAAACCGCTGCCCTTCGTCAAGTTCGGCGACAGTTCGAAGGCGCGCGTGGGTGACTGGGTGGTCGCCATCGGCAACCCCTTCGGCCTTGGCGGCACGGTCACCGCGGGCATCGTCTCGGCGGTCTACCGCAACACCGGCGCCGGCGGCGCCTACGACCGCTATCTCCAGACCGATGCCTCGATCAACCGCGGCAACTCCGGCGGCCCGATGTTCGACATGAACGGGCAGGTGATCGGTATCAACAACGCGATCTTCTCGCCGACCGGCGGCAGCGTCGGCATCGGCTTCGCGATTCCCGCCGAGATCGCCTCGCCCATCGTCGACAAGCTCATCAAGGGCGAGAAGATCCAGCGCGGCTACCTCGGTGTGCAGATCCAGGCGCTCAACGAGGATCTTGCCGATTCGATGGGTCTTGAACACAACAAGGGCGAGTTCATCCAGAGCGTGGTACCGGAAGGCGCCGCCGCCAAGGCCGGCATCCAGGCCGGCGACGTGGTGGTGAAGGTCGGCGGCAAGGAAGTGACGCGCGACCAGAGCCTCTCCTACCTCGTCGCCAATACCGCGCCCGGCACGAAGATCCCGGTCGAACTGATCCGCAATGGCCGCCGCATGACGGTGACCGCGACGGTCGACCAGCGCCCGACCGAGGACGATCTCGCCCAGAGCTTCGACAGCAGCGGCGACGGCGATTCCGATACCGACGCCTACAACAACCCGCCGGCCCAGCAGACCCAGGGCGTGATCGAGAAGGCCACCGGCCTCTCCGTGACCACCCTCACTCCGCAGATCGCCCGGCAGCTGGGCGCTGCGGAAGGTACCAAGGGCTTGGTCATCGTCTCGGTCGATCCCAGCTCGGATGCCGGCCAGAAGGGCTTTGCCCGCGGCTTCATCATCCTCTCGGCCAATAACCAGCCGGTTACGACCAAGGCGGATCTTGAAAACGTGATCAAGGCGGCCAAGGCCGACAATCGGCCTGCGATCCTGCTGCGCGTCCAGCCGCGCGGCCAGTCGCCGGCTTTCGTGCCGGTGCGCCTGCGCTGATCGCGGCCATCTGCGCTCGACGAAACGCCCGCCGGTCTCCCGGCGGGCGTTTTCGCATGTGGAGACTGCCGGGCGCATCGCTATAAGCCCGCCCATGTCATCGGCCGATCATAACCGCGAGGACGAAGCCGACGGCCTGCGCAAGGTGATCCACATCGACATGGACGCCTTCTTCGCCAGCGTCGAGCAGCGCGACGACCCCTCGCTGCGCGGAAAGCCGGTCGCGGTCGGCGGTTCCTCCAAGCGCGGTGTCGTCGCGGCGGCCAGCTACGAGGCACGGCGCTTCGGGGTGCGGTCTGCCATGCCCTCGGTAACGGCGGCCCGGCTCTGCCCAGACCTGATCTTCCGTAAACCCCGGTTCGACGTCTACCGGCAAGTCAGCGACCAGATCCGCGCCATCTTTCTCGATTACACCCCTCACGTCGAACCGCTCTCGCTGGACGAGGCGTATCTCGACGTTACCGCCGACCTCAAGGGCATTGGCTCCGCCACCCGCATCGCCGAGCAGATCCGCAACCGGATCAAGGCCGAAACCGCCCTCACCGCCAGTGCCGGGGTGTCCTACAACAAGTTTCTCGCCAAGCTCGCCAGCGACCAGAACAAGCCCGATGGCCTCTGCGTGATCCGCCCCGGAGAGGGCGCCCGGTTCGTGGCCGGACTGCCGGTGCGCCGCTTCCACGGCGTCGGCCCGCGCGGCGCGGAAAAGATGGCGCGCCTCGGCATCGAGACCGGCGCCGACCTTGCAGCGAAAGACCTTGCTTTCCTGCGCTCCCACTTCGGCAGCTTCGCCGAGTATCTGTTCCGCGCGGCACGCGGCGTCGACCTCAGGCAAGTACGCGCCGACCGTCCGCGCAAGTCGGTCGGCGGCGAGCGCACCTTCTTCGACGACATTGCCGGGACCGATGCCCTGCGCACGACGATGGACGAGATCGTCGAGATCGTCTGGGGACGCATCGACCGCTCCGGCGCGCGCGGTCGCACCGTTACCCTGAAACTGCGCTATGCGGATTTCACGACGATCACCCGCGCCCGCTCGCTGCACCATTTCGTGACCGGCAAGGCCGAATTCTCGGCGATCGGGCATGCCCTGCTCAACGATCTCCAGCCCCTGCCGCAGCCGATCCGGCTGATGGGCCTGACACTCTCCGCTCTCGAACGCGGCGAGGATGAGCAAAGCCAGCCGAAGGACGGCCAGCTTTCGCTGCTATAGGCGATCCTCCAGCCGCAAGGTCAAAGCGCGAGGAACCATCCCGCCCACTCGGCAATCTTCCCGGCGCGCCCCTGCGGCATCCATTCGGGCAAGCCGTCCAGCGGAAACACTCCGACCTCGACGATCTCCCGCCCATCGGCCCTGGGCTGCCCCGAAAATCGCCCGGCAACGATGTTCACGCGGTTGCAGGCACCGTGGAGATCTTCCTCGACGAATTGCAGCAGGCGCGCCTGCGTCAGTTCGCAGCCGGTCTCTTCGGCAAATTCGCGCAGGCCCGCCGCAAGCGGGTCCTCACCCCGGTTGAGGCCGCCGCCCGGCGCCATCCACTTGCCCGACCCGTAGGAATGGCGCAGCAGCAGCACCCGGTCCTGCCCATCGAGTGCCAGCACTTGGACGCCTTCGAGCCGCGAGCGCCGGAACCGCCAGACCGTGACCCTGACCCGGTGGGCAAGGCGGTACAGTGCGCGATGCCACCGTGCCGGCAACAGGCTCAGCAGAAGCAGGTGACCTTGTGCCGCGCCGCCGCCAGCAGGCGGGCGACGGGAAGATCATGCTCACCCTTCACCGCCGCCTCGAAGATCGCGCGCTTGTCGTCGCCGCGGATCACGAAAACGATCTCGTCGCTGTCGGTCAGCGCCGGAATGGTCAGGCTGAGACGGTCGAACGGCGCCTCGGGCGGCAGCGGATCGGGAGTGAGATGCCGCACCGGATGGGGATCGCCGGGCTGCGGGTTGGTGTTCGGAAACAGCGAGGCGATATGGCCATCACCGCCCATGCCCAGCCAGGCGATCGCGAAATGGGGAGGACGGGCATCTTCGGTGAGCGGGACGATACGCGCGCCCACCGGTTCGAGACGGGCCCGGATCTTGCCGACGTTGCTGGCGGGGTGATCTTCCTCGACGATGCGATCGTCGCCCGGCCAGACCGCGATGCGGTGCCAGGGCAGATCCTCCTGCGCGAGGATATCGAAGATCGGAAACGGGGTCGAACCACCGGGAACGGTGATCGCGATATCGTCCGCGCTGGTGGCGAGTGCGGCCTTCAGACGCTCGGCGAACCACTGGGCGATCGCCGCATTGTCGGCGTTTTCGATGATTTCTAGCTTGGGCATGGAGGGAGCAATAGCACTCCCCCCATGTCCGTTGCCAGTCTCAAGCAATGGATCAGGCGATGATTTCGCGCAGGAACCAGGCGCGCTGTTCGGCCTGGTCGGTCCAATCGTCGATGATGCCGTCAGTGGCATTGTCGCCCGCTTCGCCCGCCAGTTCCTTGGTCGCCTTCAGCGTGGCGACATAGGCGGTGTTGTCCTCGAACAGGGCCTTGACCATGGCCGCCGCGTCCAGCGAGGTGTCATCCTCATCCTTGATCGTGGTCTTGGCGCCGATCGAACCGATAGAGGTCAGCGTCTTGCCGCCCAGCTTGCGCACGCGCTCGGCGATCAGGTCGGTCAGACCGAAGATCTCGGTGGCCTGCGCATCGAACAGCAAGTGCAGATCGTGGAACTGCGGCCCCCGGACGTGCCAATGGAAATTCTTGGTCTTCACGTAGAGCGCAAAAGTATCGGCCAGCAGCCCATTGAGGCTGTCGATCAACGCGGCTTTCGAATTGTCCTTGGAAGTCATGCCTTGTTTCCCTCGATTGGTCCGTCGTGGAAGTTTCTAGATAGGTGAACGCTTGAATTGAAGTCCGGTTCACGTGCGAATTTTCGATCACACAAGTGAGAATTCCCGAAGAAACAGTATGATCGCGGCAAGCAACAGCCCTCCGCCGAACACGCGGCGGGCCCAGCGCACCATGCGCCACTCCAGCACTTGCGGCGCGCCCCAGGCCAGCCCGGCAAGAACCCCGCCGCCCAGCGCGCCGCCCGCCGCAGCGGCAGCGGGACCGGCCAGCCCGACGCCGAGCCCCAGGATCAGAAACCGCGCGGCGTCGGTCAGTTCCTGCGCAAAAAGCACAAGCATCAGTGCGCCGAGCGAATTGGTCGGCTCCCTCGGGCTGCGCCGGGGCACCAGCAGCAAGAGTTCCCCGCCGGCCAGCGCCAACGCCAGACCGGCAAAGATCGCCCGCGCCGGCGGCGGCAGCGTAGCCAGCAGCAGGCTTGCCGCCCAGCCTGCCAGCCCGGCGGTCACCACCGCGCAGGCCTGCGCGACCAGCAGGACGCCGGGCCTCGGCCCCTGCCGCCGGACCAGCCCCGCCACGGTCGCCTGATCGCGGGAACCGAAACCCGCGAGCAGAACCGCAATCCACGTCAGGTAAAAGGCAGACATCGACCCCGCGCCAAAATCCCATGAGAGGGCAGCACTTTAGGCGAACCCCGCGATGCTGTCGCCCCTCATGCTCACTTGCTGTCGGCGCGGGAGATCAAGGCATCGAGCGCCGCCCGGCCCTGCCTCAGTTCCGGCAGGATCTTGCTCAGTTCGTGCCGGGTGATCCGCTTGCCGCCCTCGCTGTCCACCGCCTGAGCCTCGACCAGCCGGTGCAGCGCTTCGACAAGCGCCAAAATCGGATCCACCCCGGTCATGCGCTCGGGCAGGCCGACCGCGCGCGACTGTGCCAGATGGAGACAGCGATCGATCGCACCGGGGCCGAACTGGCGCTCGATCGTCAGCAGCAGCAACGGGTCGAGGCTGGTGGCCTCGGTCTTGGCGTTACGGATCGTGCCGGCGGAGCAACCCAGCCGCTCGGCCAGTTGCCGGTCATTGAAACTCAGGCTCTTTTGCAGCTGCCGAAGGATCGCGGAGACCGCCTTGCGGTATTCTTCACTGGTCGGAGCGCCGGTTCGGTTGGCTGTCATGCGCAAAGCTTTCGTGGCGATGAACGCGAATTCAGCACGTTGTGACGATTCATGCGATTCTCCCCAAGACCTTGTCGACTGATTTGTCCTAATGGGGCGAGGATATGAATTTCAGCCGACGTAACTTCATCGTTGCCGCGACGGCGTTCGCGGCGAGTTCCACCACTGCGGCCAGCGCGATTTCCTCCTCGCCCTTCGGCGTGGGCGGCGTGCTGCCCGATCTGCCGCGGGCTCCCCTGCCCGGCGCGATTGCCGGCGGATCCGCCGTGCTGCCGGCCATGCCCGCCGTCCGCGCGGGCGTTGCCCCTGCGCTGTTCGACGCGGCCATGGCCGCGCTCGACAAGCACGGCGGCCGGGTCATGCGGGACCGAATCGGCATTGTCGACTTCTCGGCCTCGTCATCGGACCCGCGCCTCCATCTTGTCGACCTTGTCGGCGGGACGACTTCGACGCTGCATGTCGCCCACGGCAGCGGCTCGGATCCGAATCACACCGGATGGCTTCAACGCTTCTCGAACAGTCCTGGTTCCAACGCCACCAGCGAAGGTGCCTACCTGACCTCGGACTACTACTTCGGGCGCCACGGCCGATCGCAGCGCCTGATCGGACTGGACGCGACCAACAACAACGCGCTCGACCGCGCCATCGTCATTCACGGCGCCTGGTACGCCGAGCCCTCGATGATCGCGGTGCACGGCAAGCTCGGCCGCAGCCAGGGCTGCCTCGCGGTGGGCGACAGCCTGCTTAACCGCGCCTTCGATCATCTCGGCTCGGGCCGCCTGATCTACGCGGCCAAGGTCGCCTGAAACGAAAGGGGCCGGTTTCCCGGCCCCTTTCCCTCGATCACTTCTGGCACACGACGATAGCATCGATCACGTTGAGCGTATCAGCGGGATCGCGCACGCAGATCGTGTCGAGCCCCATGGCCTTGGCCGGATAGTCGTTGCCGCCCGGGAAGATGGCGTCACCGATGAACAGCATCTCTGCGTGCGCAAAATTGCCGCGCTCGGACAGGCGCTGCAGGCCCCAGGCCTTGTCGACCCCCGGCTGGGTGACATCGACAGAAGTCGCGCCGCCGAGATTGACCGAAACGCCGGGCAACCGCTTCATCAGGTCGGCCTGGATCACCTTGCGCTTGGCAAAGTCCGGATCCCAGACTTCCTTGGCCTCGAGCGGGGCTTCCTGGCCCAGTGCCGAAAACGTGATCTGACTGCCGCGATCCTCGATCCGCTCACCCCAGGTTTCCTCGGGCGTGAAACCGGTCGCCGCGAGCGCGGCGTCAAAGGCGTCCAGAATCTCGCGCTTCTGCGCATCGCTGAACAGTTCAGCATAGACCGCATTCCAGCCGCCTTCACCGTGCAGGTAGAGCTTGGCACCGCTGGTCGGCATCAGCCACAGGCGCGAGAGATCGGCATGGGCGGGCAGGCGGCTGGCCACCTGCTTGTCGAACTGTGGCCAGTCCCCTCCCGAGATCACCGCGACATCGGCCACCGTGAGCAGCCGGGCCATCGCCTCGGCCATCTCATCGGTAAGCGGCTGCTTGCTCTTGGCCAGCGTACCGTCGAGATCGAAGGCAACGAGTTTCTTCATTCCGGCAATTCCCTGCGAGTAGGTGCAACTTGGTGCGCGCCCCTGCCATCGACCGCGCGAATTGGAAATCCCCCAAGGCCGATTCCGATCCGAAACTGGACTGGAAACATGGCAATCCGGGGACAAGACAGCGCCTTACTGATTTACGGCCCCGTTCAGCTTTCCGACCTTCTGCACGCCTTCGGCCGTGGTGACCAGCACCTCGTTGCCGTCCACCACGACAATGACGTTGTCGAGCCCGATCACCGAGACGCGCGGCCCGTCGCTGTCGACCAGCACATTGCGGCAATCGACCAGTTCCGCCTCGCCGCTGCCGCGCACCGAATTGCCGCTCTCGTCGCGTTCGAGCGCATCGTGCAGCGCCTGCCAGTTGCCGATGTCGGACCAGTCCATGTCGGCCGGCACCATCGCCGCGCGGCTGGTGTTTTCCATCACCGCATAGTCCACCGAATCGCTCGGCACTGCGGCAAAAGTCGCCGCATCGGGGTGGAAGCGATGGCCGTCGGCCACCCCCTTCTCGACCGCCTCGCGCACCTTGGCGGCAATTTCGGGGCGATGGGCAGAAAGCTCGGCCATGAAGTCGCCCACACGGAAGGCAAAGATGCCGCCGTTCCAGGCATAACCGCCATCGGCCAGGAAGCCCTTCGCCCGCTCAAGGTCCGGCTTCTCGACGAACTGGGCGGTGCGATAACCCGGCGTGCCGGCGATGGCCTCGCCGCGCTTGAGATAGCCGAAGCCGGTCTCGGGCGCGGTGGCCTCGATGCCGAAGGACACCAGCCAGCCCTCGCTCGCCAGCGCCGCGGCAGCGCCGGCAGCCTCGGCAAAAACGTCGGGGCGGCCGATGTGGTGGTCGCTCGGGCAGACCAGCATCACCGCATCGTCCGGCAGGCGGCAGGCAGCCAGCGCAATGGCGGCGGCCGTGTTGCGCGCGGCCGGCTCGACGATCACCGTGGCGCCGGGGGCACCCGAAAGCTGCGCCTCGACGTGATCGAGATGCCTGGTCCCCGTCACCACCACCGGCGCCGAAAAACCAAGGTCCGCCGGGCAGCGCGCAAGGCTCGCCTCGAACAGCGTGGTATCACCAACCAGCGGCAGGAACGGCTTGGGCATGGCCGCACGGCTGCGCGGCCAGAGCCGCGTGCCACTGCCGCCACAGAGAATGACCGGGACTATCTGAGGCATGAAATGTCAGAAACTCGATTAAATGGATACTGTGAAGCAGCACCGTTGATAGCCGTTCGACTTCATGTTGCAATCGCGAATTGGCATCACGGCCTCCACTCGCCGCACGCAGATGTAAACGGAACATATTCCTGTTCAACGCGTTGCTTGCGGATGCACTGCCTTTCCCATGCCCCGCCTCACATCCTCCCGGCAAAGGGTGGCCTTCGCCGCTGCAACGTGACAGAGTAAACGCAATGACCGGCCCGAGAGACCCCATCCCTCCGGCGGAACATGGCGCAAACCTGCGCGATCTCCCGCCCCCGCCCCCCTTGCGCCTTGCGCCCGGCGAGCAAGGCGCAAGCACGACGCCTCCACCTGCCCTGTTTCTCGATTTCGACGGAACCCTAGTCGACATCGCCGACCACCCCGATGCCGTCATCGTCCCGCCCGACCTGCCTGCCGTGCTGGCCACCATCGCCGCGCGGCTCGGCGGCAGGCTGGCCATCGTCACCGGGCGCTCGATCGCCGCCCTCGAAGCACTGCTCGGCCCGTTGAGTGTCTCGGTGGCCGGCTCCCATGGCGGCGAATTCAGGCCTGCGGGCGAAGCCACTCTGGCACTTGCCGACCCGCTGCCCGCTTCCGCAGTCCAGCGCCTGGAGGCCTTCGCGCAAGACAACGGCGGGCTGCTGGTTGAGCCCAAGCCCTACTCGATCGCCGTTCATTACCGCCATCACCCCGAGGCTCGCGACCGCCTTCTTGCCCTTGCCGGCGACATCAGCGCGGACCTGAACCTCAGGCTGAAGCATGGCAAGCGCGTCATCGAGTTGGCCATGCCGGGCTCCGACAAGGGCAGCGCCGTCACCCGCTTCATGCAGACCGCCCCCTTCGCGGGATCGCAAGCCCTGTTTTTCGGCGACGACGTGACCGACGAGGACGCCTTCAGCGCGATCACCCGGTGCGGTGGCAGCGGCGTGCTGGTTGGCCCGATGCGGCCGACCGCCGCACACTGGCGCCTTGATGGCGTCGCCTCCGTCCACCACTGGCTCGCATCCGTCCTGACCAAGGAGACACCTCCGGCATGAGCACGCTCGAACTCTGGCCCATCGGCAACTGTCAGGTCTCCGGCCTCATCGACGAAGCCGGCGCGCTTGTCTGGGGCTGCGTCCCCCGCGTCGACGGCGACCCCACGTTCTGCGCGCTGATGCGCGGTCCCGAGGGGCAGGACGGCGGCACCTGGCGGTTCGAACTCGAAAACCAGGTGGCCGTGCACCAGGGCTACCTGCGTAACACCCCGATCCTCGTCACCCGGCTGGAGGACGCGACCGGCGGGGCGGTCGACGTCTACGATTTCTGCCCGCGCTACGAAAGGCTTGGCCGAACCTATCGCCCCGTTGCCTTCGCCCGGATCGTGCGACCGGTATCGGGAACGCCGCGCATCCGCTGCGTGCTGACGCCGATGAGCGGTTACGGCTCGCAGTTGGCACCGATCACGCGCGGCTCCAATCACATCCGCTACCTAGTCGAGCGCAATACCCTGCGCCTGACGACCAATGCCCCGGTCGGCTACATCCTCGACGAGCGTTTCTTCCGGCTCGAATCCGCCCTGCATTTCTTCCTCGGCCCGGACGAGCCCTTCGACGGCGAGGTCGAGCGCCAGCTCGAGACGATGCTCAACCACACCGGCAATTACTGGCGATTGTGGGTGCGCGGCCTTGCCACGCCGCTCGACTGGCAGGACGCGGTGATTCGCGCCGCGATCACCCTGAAGCTGTGCCAGCACGAGGAAACCGGCGCCATCGTCGCCGCGCTCACCACCTCGATCCCCGAGGCGCCGGGCAGCCAGCGCAACTGGGACTATCGCTACTGCTGGATCCGCGACGCCTACTACACTGTTCAGGCACTCAATCACCTCGGCGCGCTGGACGTACTGGAGAAGTACCTCGCCTATTTGCGCAACATCGTCGACGATGCGGAAGGCGGCGCGATCCAGCCGCTCTATGCCGTCAGCGGCGCCCGCGAGATCATCGAGTGGGAAGCACCCGACCTGCCGGGCTACCGCGGCATGGGCCCGGTTCGCGTGGGCAATGCCGCCTACTACCAGGTGCAGAACGATTGCTACGGCCAGATCGTCCTGCCCGCGATCCAGGCCTTTTCCGACCAGCGCCTGCTGCGCATGGCCTCGGCCGAGGATTTTGCCGGGCTCGAGCAGGTCGGCGAACTGGCCTGGCAGATGCACGACCAGCCCGATGCAGGCCTGTGGGAACTGCGTACGCGCACGGCAGTCCATACTTATTCCAGCGTCATGAGCTGGGCGGCCTGCGACCGGCTTGCCAATGCCGCCGACCACCTGGGCCTGCACGAGCGCGCCGAACTCTGGCGCGAACGTGCGGACACGGTGCGCAAGCACATCGACACCGAGGCCTGGCACGAGGTCGAAGCGCCGGAATTCGAGGATCACGGTGCCGGCGGCCACTACGCCGCCACCTTCGGCGGCGAGCAACTCGACGCGAGCCTGCTGCAGATGGTCGAATTGCGCTATGTCGCCGCCGACGATCCACGCTTCAAGGCGACCCTGGCCGCCGTACAGAAGGCACTGAGACGCGGCGAACACATGCTGCGCTACGATAGCGAGGACGATTTCGGCCTGCCCGAGACGGCCTTCAACATCTGCACCTTCTGGCTGATCGAAGCCCTGCACCGTTCCGGGCAGGACGAGGAAGCGCGCCGATTGTTCCAGGCCATGCTGGCCCATCGCACCCGATCGGGCCTGCTGTCGGAGGACATGGATTTCGAGACCGGCGAACTGTGGGGGAACTTTCCGCAGACCTATTCGCTGGTGGGTATCATTAACTGTGCCGGGCAGCTGTCCCGGTCGTGGCGGGACTGGAGATGAACGTCCCTTCGGGAAAGCATCAAGGCATTCCCGAAGGACAACCGGTCCTGCAAAAGCGCGCCGGGAGGCGCGCGACAGGGGAATTTGAATGGGTAGATTGATCGTCATCTCGAACCGGGTCTCGGTGCCCAAGGCGGCAGGGGCCGCCGGTGCACAAGGAGGGCTCGCCGTGGCGCTCAATTCGGCGCTGCGCGAACATGGCGGCATCTGGTTCGGCTGGTCCGGCCAGGAAACCGAGGAATTCACCGGACACCTCGACATGCAGCGCAACAACGGGGTGACTACCGCAACCATCGACCTCGAGCCGCAGGATATCGAGGAATACTACAACGGCTATGCCAACCGCACGCTCTGGCCGCTGTTCCACTACCGCATCGACCTGACCGAATACGACCGCAACTTCGGTGAAGGCTACGAGCGGGTCAACGAGCGCTTTGCCGATTCGGTGCTGCCCCTGATCGAGAACGAAGACCTCGTCTGGGTTCATGATTACCATCTGCTGCCGCTCGGCTCGCTTTTGCGGCAGAAGGGCGTGAAGAACCGCATGGGGCTGTTCCTGCACACCCCCTGGCCGCCGACCCGCCTGCTGGTCTCGCTGCCGTTCCACGAACGGCTGGTCGCCTCGATGCTCGAATTCGACGTGATCGGCTTCCAGACCACCGAATGGCTGGAGAGCTTCCTTCACTACGTGCAGAAGGAAATGGGCCTCACCGTCAATCCCGACAATTCGATCGACTACGAGGGACGCAAGGTGATCGCCCGCGCCTTCCCGATCGGCATCGACTTCGAGGAATTCGTCGCGGCTGCCGCCAGCGACGAGGCCCGGCAGGCCCACGACCGCCTAAAGGAAAGCGTGCGCGGCCGCAAGATCCTGATCGGGGTCGACCGGCTCGACTATTCCAAGGGCCTGGGCGAGCGTTTCGAGGCCTTTGCCCGTTTCCTGGCCGACAACCCCGACCAGGCGGCCAAGGCAGTGCTGCTGCAGATCGCCCCGCCATCGCGCGAGGACGTCACCAGCTACCAGATGATCCGCGAGGACCTCGAGCGCAAGACCGGCCACATCAACGGCGCCCACGCTGATGTAGCCTTCGTGCCGATCCGCTACGTCAACCAGGGCTTCCCGCGCGACGAGCTCGCCGGGTTCTACCGCGCCGCCGCGATCGGCCTGGTCACCCCCTTGCGTGACGGCATGAACCTCGTCGCCAAGGAATATATCGCGGCGCAGGATCCGGAAGACCCCGGCGTGCTGATCCTCTCCCAGTTTGCCGGCGCCGCGCACCAGCTCAAGGACGCCCTGCTGGTCAATCCGCACTCGATCGAGCACGTGAGCGAAACTATAAAGCAGGCGATGGAAATGCCACTGGAAGAACGCAAGCGACGCCATGCCACGCTACTGGCGTCGGTCCGCGAACAGGACGTACTGCGCTGGCTCGCAGAATTCGTGCAAGCGCTCTCCGGGACGGTCCCCATACCGCATGGGAAGAGCGAAGAGACCAAAGGATCGCCTCCTCCCGCGCCGCAAATGCGTGAACAGGCGAAACGATCCGCGGACGAGCCGGCCGCCTGAAACGGGCTCTTTCCTCATGAAAAGCACCGTCATCTTCGTTTTGATACTCGCCTGAAGTCGTTCTGACCTTTAACACGTCTACAGAGAGATCGCGGACCTTCGAGTTCGCGAGAGCCAGCGGGACACGCCGCTGGTAATGGGATGATGAAAGAGAGACCTGGCACACCGGGTCAAGAGAACAACCATGGGCAAGATTTTGTACGGCGAATGCGTCTGGTCCGGCATGACCAGGCCCGTGCGCATTTCCGGACTCACCGAGGTCGATTGCGACATCGAACCGGAAAAAGGCGAAACGGCAGGCAGCGAAACCAGCGTGGTCGATTGCGACTGTGCGCTGTGGATCGGCGCGATAGGTCCGATCGAAGTCACGGCTTGGCACAAGGAGGCCGGTCAGATGGCCGTGCGCTTCAAGGAGCCATTGAGCGACCGGATCCTGCATCACTTCAACGCCCTTTAGCGGGCTTTGTTGCGCAAATCGGTCGGATTGCGGCAGTCGGCGTTTGAAGGCGCCGGTCACGCGACACGTTGAGTTTAGAGCCTTCCTAGAGCGGTGAATCGGTTGAGGATGGCAGCGCGGATTTGCAGTTCGGCGACCTGGCGATCGAAGTCTCGCGCGGTGATGCGTTCCCCCAGCAGCTTGAAGCAATGCATTTTTGTCTCGACCAGACTGCGCTGGTGATAGCCGCTCCATCGTTTCCAGATTGCTCTGCCAAACCGCCGGCTTGAACGGACGGATGTTCGTCGGGTCCACCAAGGGCGGTGATGCCTCGGCGCTATTTTACTCGCTTGCCGAAACGTGCCGCCTGAACGGTGTTGAGCCCGAAGGCTGGTTCACCGACGTAATTGAGCGTATCGGCAATCATCCGATCAACCGGATCGACGAACTCTTGCCGTGGAACTGGCAGGCCGCAAAAGCGATCCTGAACCTGGAGCAAGCTGCTTGAGCAACGCCTTCGTCGTGCACATGACGATCACTCTGGATGACGTGACGCCCGCCGTGACCCGCATGATCGAAGTACCGCTCAGCATCCGGCTCGATCGTTTGCACACTACCTTCCAGGAAGCGTGGGGATGGACCGATAGCCATCTGTGGGAGCTAACCTTCGGGCGCACGGGCTTCGGTATCCCTGACCCGTCCTACGGCTTTGGTGGCCCACTTGATGCCCGAAAGACGACCCTCGCTGAGGCGTTGGAGGGAATGCGCGGCAAGACCTTCCAGTACCTCTACGACTTTGGCGACGGATGGGAGCACAGCGTCAGGATCCACGGCATCGCTCCACCTGACCTGCAAGGCAGCTATCCGCGCCTACTGGAAGCTACCGGAATGCGCCCACCGGAGGACTCGGGAGGGCCTTGGGGCTATGCCGAGAAGCTGGAGGCTCTCACCGATCCGTCGCATGAATACCATGAAGAGGCGTTGGATGCTCTTGGCGACGACCATGACCCCCACACTCAACCTAACATCGAGGTGATCCACGCTCGCTTCGCAGTACTCGCCAAGAAATGGGCGCCGCGCCCGCGGAAACCCAAATAACCCTACGTCAACGCCGCCTTCCGTCGGCGCTTACTTTGGAAGGACCATGCTTGCGCCTGCACCATTCCCCGTCACCCACGGCCTTGAGCCTGTGCTGTCGATCAGCAGGTGCAACGGTCCGGAACTGGGCTGGCAGGGGATCTCGACAAGCAAGGTCTTCTGCCTCCGGCTCAGTGTGCTGAAATCCGGCACCGGCCAATCAAGCCCGGCCATCCCGAGAAGACTTGCGACCATGCCGGTGGTCTGGCGCAAGGCAAGCTTGAACACTCCCTTCAACGTCAGGCAGGCCTGGATCGCCGCATCCGAGAAGACAGGCTGGCGCCCACGCTTGCCGGTGGGTGGGGCAAGCCACTGCATCCCGGGATCAAACCAGACTTGAAGCGACCCTCTTTGCGCCAGCGCTGCGTTGTAGGACTTCCAGTTTGTCGCGCGGTAACGGGCGCGGAGTGGTTTACTCATCGCTGCCCCGTAACCTCATGGATTCACCAACGGAATCCCTTGGGTATTTGCGCAACAAAGCCCCTTTAGCGGGTCGCTGCCGTGAAATTCGCTCTTCTGCGAATTTCACGGCAGCGACCCGCTAAAGAGAATGCTGGCCGATGAATTGATACGCAACGGATTTTCGGCGATCAAAATTCCCACGTTCGTGAATTTACGCGCAAGTACTTGCGGATACTGGTCCCACGAGAACTTCCATTCGTCGCTTGCCTATTGCGTATGAGCCGCATCCGCAGGCGGATCGCCGATTAAGGCATTGACGGATCATGCTGCAATGCCGAATAGACCCCTAACATGCGAGGTCTGCGGCACACCCACGAAGACCGAAACCCGGAAACGGCGGCGGATCACGCTTTCCGTACCACCGGGCGTCGGGTTTCTTTGGCATGCTCCAAAGGCCCCTGCCTGACTTGTCAACGATCTGCGCGAGTATCCCCCAATGAAGATCGCGGTTTTCGGCCTCGGCTATGTCGGCCTTTCTAACGCAGCACTGCTTGCCCAGCACAATGAAGTCGCCGCCGTCGACATTACCGCCGAACGGGTTGCCATGCTCAATGCACGCCAGTCGCCGATCGTCGACGCGGAACTGGAAACCTTCCTCGCCGAGCGCGAACTAAACCTGACCGCCACGCTCGATCCCGAAATCGCACTGGCAGGTGCCGATTTCGTGATCGTCGCCACGCCGACCAATTACGACGTCGACACCAACAAGTTCGATACCTCGTCAGTGGAAGCAGTCATCCGCGCCGCCATCGCCGTGAACCGGGACGCCACAATCGTCATCAAGTCCACCATCCCGGTCGGCTTCGTGGACGAGGCACGGGCACGCTACGGCACCGATCAGGTCATCTTCAGCCCCGAATTCCTCCGCGAAGGCCGGGCACTGCACGACAACCTCCACCCCTCGCGCATCATCGTGGGCGAACGCTCCGAGCGGGCACGCACGTTCGCCAATCTGCTGCTGCAGGGCGCAGTGAAAAAGGACGTCGATGTACTCTTCACCGACGCCCGCGAAGCCGAAGCGATCAAGCTTTTCGCCAACACCTACCTCGCAATGCGGGTCGCCTTCTTCAACGAGTTGGACAGCTACGCGATTGCCGGCGGCATGGACACGCGCCAGATCATCGACGGCATCGGCCTCGATCCGCGCATCGGCACGCACTACAACAATCCCAGCTTCGGCTATGGCGGCTACTGCCTGCCCAAGGACACCAAGCAGTTGCTCGCCAACTACTCGGAAGTGCCGCAGAACCTGATCCGCGCGATCGTCGATGCCAACCGCACCCGCAAGGATTTTCTGGCCGATCAGATCATAGCCAAGAAGCCTACCAAGGTCGGCGTCTTCCGCCTAGTGATGAAGGCCGGTTCGGATAATTTCCGCCAGTCATCCATCCAGGGCATTATGAAGCGATTGAAAGCAAAGGGCATAGAGGTTGTAATTTTTGAACCAGCCATGCCGCAAGCTGATTTCTTTGGCTCGAAGGTGATGCGTGACCTAGGTGCCTTTAAGGCCGAATGCGACGTGATCATCGCCAACCGCATGACTGCAGAAGTCGAAGACGTGAAGAACAAGGTGTTCACGCGCGACCTGTTTGGATCAGACTAATAAGAACCCGAGACATTCAATGAAATTGAACAAATACCTCATGACGAAAAATATCACCAACCAACTTTAAATTGAAGTGGTGAAATTTATGGAAAAAGAAAAAAATATCCCTACCTGCCTTATTGTAGGAAAGTATTACTTTCCATTTGAAGGTGGAATAGAGGACAACATTCGAAATATATCAACTAAACTAAGTGAAACCAATAATGTTAACGTATTATCATTTTCTCACAACGCATCCAATGGCGTAGAAATAATAGATGGGGTGAGGGTTATTAGATGCAAGACGCAAATTGTGTGGAAATCCCAGCCTGTAAGCATATCGTATGCAGCAAAAGTCTTGACAGAACCGGCTGATGTCATTCACTTTCACGCCCCCAACGTCTGGGGATCTTTATTTCTTTTTATAAGATTTAAAATACTTAAAAGTAAATCTCGTTTAGTTATAACCCACCATATGGATATATATGGCCGCCCAATACTCCGGTATTTTGCAAGATTCTTATATGACACTTTGGTTTCACACTCAAAGTCCGTCATAGTTACTTCATTAAAGAATGCTAAAATTTCAGAGGATTTACGAGTTGACTGCTCCATAGAGTCAATTCCCCTAGGATTAGATGTAAAGCGATTTGCCTTATCCAAGGAAATTGAAATCGAAGCTAGCGAGCTTCGCCATTCCCTAGGGGGCGGCCCACTAATCGCTTTTGTTGGAAGGCATGCGCGCTATAAAGGCCTAGACATTCTACTCCATGCTGTAGCGCAACTGCCCGATGTGCGGTTAATTCTGGCCGGCGATGGCCCCTGCACTGTACTTCTGCAAAAAACAGCGGCAGAACTGGGCGTTGCCGATCGCGTAATTTTTACAGGGCGCGTAACTCATGAAAAAAAAATGGCCATATTAAAGGCTGCGGATGTTTTTGCGTTTCCCTCCACTGAGATTACGGAAGCGTTTGGGATTTCGCAACTGGAAGCCATGATTGTCGGTACGCCTGTGGTTGCCAGCAATCTCCCAACCGGCGTAACCGATGTGTCTATTAACAATGTTTCAGCACTGTTAGTAGAACCCAATGACTCACATTCACTTGCCTCCGGATTAAATAAAATACTAGAAGATAAAAAACTCTCAACACGCATAGCGACTTGCGCCAGAAATAGGGTTTTAAGCATATTCAACAACGATATTGTTTCAAAAAAAGCAGCAGAGGTCATCGAGAGGGCCATAATTAAATAACCCTCTACATGAACACAACCACCCTAAATGTCGCAAGATACTTTCAATCAAGTGATATTGAAATAATTTTCGGCAATCATGATACTAGGTCGTAAACTCATAAACGGCACCATCAAGGTTTGAGGCAAAATGGCGCAGCGGCAGGAGGGAAGGCGCTTGAATATGTCGATATTTCAAGACTTCCCGACGCAGCGCTGGGCCATTTTGGGCAAACCCCGAAGGGGCGCCGTTTATGAGTTTACGACCTAAATTGTATATTCCGGTAATTTCTCAATATTGGAGCCGATAGCTTGACTGAATCTCCTGCAGCGAATGGCAATACCAAACTACCAGTGGTTATCCTATCCACTGCTGACATAGCTGCGCCAATTTGGACCAATAAGCAGCATATCGCCAGCCGCTTAGCTGCCGAACGAGACGTCCATTATATTGAGTCTCTCGGACTCCGCTCACCTAGCATCAGTGCCAAAGATTTGAAACGCGTGCTTAAGCGGGTGAGCGCCATTTTCAGTTCTCAAAAATTGATTGAAAATCAGATCATCCCGCCTCGGGCAGGGGTTGAGAAAATTCGCCTGTACGCGCCGCTCGTCATTCCTTTCCACGCTTTCGGAACCGTCCGGGCATTCAACCACCGCCTGATCGCTCGCAGCATTCTGCCGCGCCTGCCCGAACGCTATGCGCTATGGAGTTTCTCGCCGCTCACCTACGGGCTTGAGGATCGCGCTGCGAAGGTGGTTTATCACTCGGTCGATTTGCTCCACACTATCCCTGGCATTCCAGAACAGGCGCTGCTCAATGGTGAACGCCAATTGATCTCCCGCGCCGACGCGGTTATCGCATCAAGCAAAGGTGTCGCCGAACATCTCTGTACTCAGGGCGCACAGCCTCTGCTGTGGGAGAATGTCGCTGATATTGAGTTGTTCGTTCAAGCTCGTTCCGTAGTGCGCGAGCGGAGAGCAATCTTCGTCGGCAACCTCACGCCAGGCAAGGTCGATTTTAAACTCCTAGAGGCGATAGTCGCCAAGGGCGTGCGACTCGCGCTAGCCGGCCCCTCCGGTATCGACGGCACCCGGCGCGATGCAGCGCTCGACCGACTGCTACAATCTCCGCTAGTTGAATATCTTGGCGTGCTCTCGCAAGAGGCGCTGGCAGCCGAGTTGGGACGGAGTTGGATGGGCATCATCCCCTATCACGTCAACGATTATACGACGGGCGTTTTCCCGATGAAGGTCTATGAGTATCTTGGCGCCGGGCTCCCTGTAGTAGCGACCCCCTTGCCTAGTCTGGTTGACAAATCTATCCCCGACCTGAACGTAGTGGCGCAGTCCGATTTCGCCGACTTGGTTGCCGCGATCTGCACCGGCGCCCAGCCCATGCTCGATGGCGATTTCAGCGGTAACAGTTGGACCGCACGGCTGGAGCAGATCTGTAATCTGCTGGCTGTTGACAAGGAAATCGGCTGAATGGTTACCAAGGGTGGTCGTGACGTCCTCGCGCTGGTGCGGAGCTGGACCGCTTATGCCGCACTGCCAGCGGCCGGTATCATCACCGCGCCGATTCTGGCCCACGCGCTCGGCCCACAGGGACGAGGTCAACTCGCTGCAATCCTACAACCGTTGGCGCTGGCAAGCGCTGTCGCAGCGGTTGGTGTGCCCTCGGCCGTCACCTATTACATAGCGCGCAGCGGGCCTGCTGAGCAGATAATCCGTTCCGCCTTGAAGATCGCAGCAGTGATGACGTTGCTTGTCGGTGCCATTCTCATTGCCTATTCAGCGAGGTTAGCTGGAGAAATTGGCATCAATCGCATCACGATGCTGGCGATCTGGGCGCTGTTCCTACCTAATGCGCTAATCTCGATCCGGCGCGCCCATGTCCAAGGGCTCCGACAATATTTTACGCTGGATCTTGAGCGGGTGCTGATCGCGGGCGTACGCGTGGTGATCATCATCGGGCTGTGGCTCGCCGGGGTCCAATCAGTAACGATCTTCGCCAGTGCCTATATGCTTCCGGGGCTGTGCGCAGCGCTAATGCTGCGCCTGCCGCGCAATGAGAAAACGACCGAACCGAAAGAGGTGATCACTTTCACTTCGCAGGCGTTCCTAAAATATTCGCTGCTTTCCAGCTTCGGCACCATCGCCAATGCTATGAGCGCCCGCCTCGATCAGGCGCTCATGCCAGCAGTAGTGCCGGTGGCCGAGCTTGGTTATTATTCGGTTGCGGTGGCCGTCGCGGAGATTTCCACGATACTGACCCTGGTCGCCGCACGCAACGTTCTCGCCGAGGCCAGCGCAGGCTGGAGTGTCTGGAAGATCGCCAAACACGTGCTGATCGGTGGCATCGGGCAACTCGTGCTGATTCTCACGATCTCGATTTCGCTGCCCTATGTCATGCCGATCGTGTTCGGGGCGGATTTTGGTCCTGCGATCGGGTTGATACGTATCCTACTGCTCGGCACGTTCGTCAGTTATTGGGCGAATGTCGTGGCATCCTATCTGACCGGCCGCGGCCTGCCCGGCCGCGGCTCGTCCGGGCAGGCCGCGGCCGCTTTCCTTACCGCGGTTCTATTCTGGCTGCTGTGGCACCAGATGACGGCACTGACGGCGGCGTGGATCAGTGTCTGCTCGCAAGTCGCAGCGCTTGCAGTTTCGGTGTTATTCGCGGGACTGCTCCCACTACGCCGCCCCAAGCGTGCCCAGCCAAGCGATCCGCGCCTGGCGCGGATGCCGAAGCCAATCATGTTGTTTGATCCGCCGCGACTGTGGTTGTTGTCGACCAAGCTCTACCAGAACGGCAAGCCTCGGAGCGCGCGCATCATCAAAGCCTATTTGTTCTTCATCTTCCGCGCCGTGCTGCCGCCTGAGGCGGTTCTGCGCGGTAAACCCGAACTCGGGCATTGGGCGATGAACATCGTTGTTCATCCTAACGTGACGATCGGCGAGGATGTGATGATCTGGCACGGCGTCACTCTCTCCGTTTCGGATTCGCCTCAGGCCCCTTCACGCCTGGTGATCGGCGATCGCGTCGTAATCGGTGCTGGCACCGTCATTGTCACGCCATTCCATTCCGGACTGACCATCTGCAACGATGTGAAGATCGGCGCGAATTCGGTGGTAAGCCGATCGATCACCGAACCAGGTACCTATGTCGGGGCACCCGCCAAACTTGTACGATCAAGTGCCGAAGCATGATGCGCAACCAGAGCATATATATATCGGATGCGGCCATAACCACCAAATGGCATAAGGAAGCCACACGTCAGATGCGCCTGCTGTTCCTCACCCGCTCATTGCCCTTCCACCATGTCGGCGGCATGGAGGCGGTCGCCTGGGATTTGGCGCGCTCTCTCGCGGAACGTGGACATGACGTGGAAATCCTTACCACCCAAACTGCAGCCCTGCCCGAACGCTGCAAACGCGACGGCGTACGTATCCGTACGATGGACATCCGATCAGGTCGCTACTCTGCCGCCTATTGGCGACAGACTGCGCATCTGTTCGAAACCGAATATCGCAATAGCGTCGATCTCGTCCTAAGCATCGGCATGGGTGCCTATGCCATCGCCTTCACACGCCGCCACCGCGATAGCCCGCCGGTTCTGATGCAGTCGCACGGCCAAGCGTGGGGCGAGTTAATATCAAAGCTCAGCGTTCCCTCCCCAGTGTCATGGCTCAAGGCACCCAAGAACCTACTCGATCTAGCGCGGGACCGAGCCCTTCGCCATTTCGACGAGATCATAGCGGTCGGCCCGGCGGTCGAAGACGTGCTGCGCGCTCCGCCCACTCGCTGGTTGCTCGGCGACACACCAGTGACGGTGGTGGCGAACGGCATCGACGAACGGCGCTTCACCTTCGATGCTGCGGCACGGACCGCAGTCCGGACAGAGCTAGACATTGACTTGAACGCGCCGGCGGTGGTCTCTGCATGCCGCCTGCACGTCCAGAAGGGGCTCGCGGAATCGCTGAGCGGATTCGCGCGCGCGCGCCAAACCCGCCCTAACCTCGTCTATATCATCGCTGGTGCTGGCCCCGCCGAGGCGCGACTGCGCGAACATGCGGCACAACTTGGCATCGCTAGAGCAGTGCATTTTGTCGGACCTGTTGACCGTCAAACCCTGCCTCGCATGTTGAGCGCCGGTGATGTGTTCTTGTTTACCTCGAAACGGCGTGAGGGCCTCGCCCTCGGTCCGCTGGAAGCGGCGGCAACCGGCCTGCCCTGCATTCTCTCGCGCCATCTCGCCATTGCCGAACTCGACACGTGGCTGGTCGATCCCGACGATGCCAATGGCGTGGCCCAAGCGATCCTGTCCAGCCTACCCCCGTTCGGCACGGCCGACCGAGGCTCAAGACTACCATTCCGCTATTCCTTGGCTCACGCCACCACGTGCTACGAGGATTGTTTCCGAAGAGCCATAGATGTTGCTGGCAACTGGACATCTCGAAAGACTCGGGGCGTCTGACGGCATGAAATTGCGTATTTCAGAAGTTCGGGACAGCCGTTTCACAAAATCGCGGACAAGCGTTTCGCTAAATCCCGGACAGCTGGCGCAGTTTGGTCGTAGGTGCCTTGTTGAGGTTCAGGCTGTTATGATTTCGGCTTTCTCGGTGTCGGTCAAGAGGGGCGCTGCGCGGGTTTTGCGCATGCTGTCGCCTTCGAGCGTTATGCGGTGGGCATTGTGTACGAGGCGGTCGAGAATGGCGTCAGCGATCGTCGGAGCACCGATCATTTCGTGCCACAGAGGTGGCCTGGAGAATCTGCACACTGAGATAATTGGATTTTCTGCCTGATAGCAGCCAGGAAGGCTGCAAGACAGGAGCAGAGAATGAGCAGACGACCCCGGCGCAACCACAGCCCGGCATTCAAGGCGAAGGTAGCGCTTGCCGCGATCAAGGGCGAGGGGACGCTGGCAGAGCTGGCGCAGGACTATGACTTGCATCCCAACCAGATCACGACGTGGCGCACGCAGTTGCTCGAAGGAGCGGCCGGCGTATTCGGGTCGGAGAAGTCCTCGGACGAGCCCGCCGTCGACGTGAAGACGCTGCATGCCAAGATAGGCGAGCTGACGTTGGCGAATGATTTTTTGGAAGGCGCGCTCGGCAAGGCAGGACAAAGCGATGATCGACCGAACGCACACCTTACCGGTGAAGCGTCAGGCGAAGGAACTGGGGATCAGCCGGGGCAGTGTCTATTATCTGCCCCGGCCGGTTTCGTCGGAGAATCTCGCGATCATGCGGCGCATCGACGCGTTGCACCTGGAGTTTCCGTTCGCGGGAAGCCGAATGCTACGTGATTTCCTGCGCCAGGAGGGTATCGAGATCGGCCGCTGCCATGTCGCGAGCCTGATGAAGAAGATGGCGATCGAGGCGGTCTATCGCCGTCCCAGCACCTCGAAGCCGGCGCCAGGACACAAGATCTACCCCTATCTCCTGCGCAAGCTTCCGATCGTGAGGCCCAATCAAGTCTGGGCGACAGACATCAGTTACATCCCCATGGCGCGGGGCTTCGTTTATCTCGTAGCTATCGTCGACTGGTTCAGCCGCAAGGTTCTCAGCCATCGGATTTCGATCACGCTGGAGGCCGACTTCTGCGTGGAAGCGCTCGAGGAAGCCCTGGCGCGCTATGGCAAGCCGGAGATTTTCAATACGGATCAGGGGAGCCAATTCACGAGCCAGGCCTTCGCCGGCGTGCTCCGGCGCGAGGGTATCGCGATTAGCATGGACGGCCGCGGCGCCTGGCGCGACAATGTCGTGGTCGAGCGGCTGTGGCGCTCGGTGAAGTACGAAGAAGTCTACCTGCACGCCTACGCTTCGGTCAGCGAAGCGCGCAACGCGATCGGCCGATATCTGGGCTTCTATAACGCCCGGAGACCTCACTCGAGCCTCGGTGGGCGTCCGCCCGATCAAACCTACTTTGACAATCTGCCACAGGCCGTGGCAGCGTGAATTGGTCGCGACTTGCGGGGCGTCACTCCGGCCGGGCTACGCCCGACCTCCATGACGCCCCGCAGGCGGCAACTTGAACAACCAACCCGCAGACGATCCACTTATCAAACGTCAAAGGCTGTTCAGACGTAACCGTCCGATTGGGACCGCCTGCCTGATGGCGCGATAATCTCTTAAGAGACGGTCATAGCGACGTCGCTAACGACGTCTCTTGATCGGGGATTGCGATGAGGGTGGAGATACTGGGTCAGGAACGTCGGCGCCGGTGGACGGATCAGCAGCGGCTGGAGATCATTGGTGCCGTTGGCGTGAATGGCGCTACACTGACAGAGGTGGCGCAGCGCCACGATGTAACCCGACAGCAGATTTATACTTGGCGGTATGATTTGAAGAAACGCGGGCTCTTGGGAGCCGCCCCCGAACCTGTCTTTCTCCCCCTGGACTTGCCTGCCGTTCGAGCCCCTGAAGTTGCTTACGACCCTGGCCCAGACGCGACGTCCATGGTTGAGCTGCGCCTGACGAAAGGCCGGACTTTGCGCTTTGGAAGCGACATCGAGGTCATCTCCCTGGCACGGCTCATCCGCTGCGTGGAGGCGGCGTGATAGGGCCGGGAACTGGCGTGCGGGTTTACTTGGCCTGCGGCGTCACTGACATGCGCAAAGGCATCTCTGGTCTTGGTCAGCTGGCCCAGACGGTGCTGCGACAGAAACCGACAAGCGGCGCGGTGTTCGCTTTTCGAGGACGTCGCGGCGACAGGGTGAAGCTCCTGTACTGGGATGGGCAGGGATTTTGCCTGTACTACAAGGTCTTGCAGCGTGGCCGTTTTCCTTGGCCTTCCGCTGCAGACGGGACGGCGCGGCTGACGTCGGCACAACTCGCGATGCTTTGGGAAGGCATCGACTGGAGGCGCCCAAATTGGGGCGCGCCGCCTGCCCATGTGGGCTGATTTTTGTTCCTGAATCTACCTGTTTTCATGGATATTCCTGCCCCTGGCTGGTAAGCAGGATCATGCTGAGCGCGGCGCAAAATCTTCCCGAAGACCCAGCTTTGCTGAAGGCGATAATCGCCGACTTGCAGGCGGAAAACGCGAAGCTGGCGGCAACGGTCCGTGCACATGATCTGGTGGTTCAGGCCCTGCGTCTGCGCATTGCCAAACTGAAGAAACAGGCCTTCGGCAAATCCTCGGAAAAGATCGAACGCGAGATCGAGCAGCTGGAACTGGCCCTAGAGGACATTCTGGTCGCCGCGGCACAAACCGTCGCTTCGCCGAGTGATGTCGAAGAGGATGAGGCCACTGCGCACGTAGACAGTGCACGGGCCATGGCCCGGCGCCCGCGCGTTGCGCCTGACACCCCGCGCGAGCGAAAAGAACTCGACCCGGGCAGCGCTTGTCCCGATTGCGGGGGCCAGTTACGCCTCGTCGGCGAGGACGTAAGCGAAATCATCGAAATGATTACCGCCAAGCTGAAGGTGATCGAGGTCGCGCGGCCGAAGAAGTCCTGCCGCGGCTGTGAGAAAATGGTGCAGGTGCCGGCTCCGAGCCGCCCGATCCCCGGCAGCATGGCCGGAAGCAGCCTGCTTGCCTACGTGCTCGTCTCAAAGTTCGACGATCACTTGCCGCTGTACCGGCAGAACGAAATCCTTGCCCGCATGGGCGCTGACATTCCCCGCAGCACGCTGGCTGACTGGTGCGGCAAGGCGATGCGAAGCCTGCAGCCCTTGATCGAGCGTATTGAGGCATCGGTCCTTGCCAGCACCGTCATCCACGCCGATGATACACCGATCCAGGTGCTGGATCACACAAGGCGGGCCAAGGGGCTCGGCAAGGGCGTGAAGCAAGGCAGGATCTGGGGTTATGTCTGCGATCAGCGCCCGTGGAACGGGCCGGCACCGCCGGGTGTGGTCTATCGCTTTGCCCCCAACTGGAAGGCGGAGCACGTGCAAAGCCACCTTTGCAATGCGAGCGGCATTCTCCAGGCCGACGCCTATAAGGGATATGCGAAGCTCTATGAGCCCGGCGCGGACGGCGAACCGCGCTTCCGGGAAGCTGCCTGCTTCGCCCATTGGCGGCGTGACTTCCACGACATCTGGAAAGCGAACAAATCCCCGATAGCGCGAGAAGCCCTCGATCGCATCGGCCAGCTGTACGACATTGAACGCGAAATTGTCGGGAAACCTGCCGATGTTCGGCGTGCCGTCCGCCAGGAGCATAGCAAACCCAAACTCGAGGCGTTGCGCGCCTGGGCCGAGCAGCAACTCACCCGCATTCCCGTCAAGGGCGACTTGGCCAGCGCTATTCGTTACGGCTTGGGTCGCTGGCAAGCCTTCTCATTGTTCACCGAGGACGGGCGCGTCGCCATCGATAACAATGCCGCTGAGCGAGCCGTCAGACCTATTGGTCTAGGAAGACGCAACTGGCTATTCGCCGGCTCCGAAGCAGGCGCTGAAACACTGGCGCGAGCCATGACGCTTATTGAAAGTTCCAAGATGAACGGTCTTGATCCGCAGGCTTATCTCGCCGACGTGCTCGGCCGTATCCATGATCACAAGATCAACCGGATCGAGGAATTGCTGCCTTGGAAATGGGTGCCCTTGGTACCGTTGGCAGAGGTAGCCTGATGGCCACGATCACCCATGTGCACACACTGGCCTATGCTGCCGAAATGCTCGGCGAGGACGTGGAGCTGTTGCAAGCCATCATCCGGAGCGGCGACAATCTGACATACGGCAGCATCATCAGCGTTTACACTGGCCCCGATGAGACCATTACGGCGCTCACCGACGACGGCGTCGACGAACTGTCAGATATGCTTCGAGAAGCACGCCGCACCACCCAGACCTGGCACGGCTTCCTCGATGACTTCGTTGACGATCCCGAACTCGCCACTCGCTTCAAGGCCCAACCACCGCGGTAACAATCGGACGGTTACGTTCAGACGAGCTGGGCCACTTCTATATCACCCTCCTGCCGCTGCCGCCCAAGTGCCCCGAACTCAACCCCGTAGAAAACGTGTGGCAGTTGGACACCTCGAAGAACCGCCTGATTTCGGCATGATGGCGGCGTGAAGGCTCACGAGGGAAGTATGATACCAAAACCTGTGGAATCTGACTCACGGAGGGTATGCGGCCGGGGCATGACGTGATTCACCATCGCAAACGGTTGGAGTTTTGCGATGGCAGCGCCGGTCAGACTTCGAGGTGATTTCAGTTCTGCGCAGGTTCGGGCCTTTGCTCGCCGCGCCAAGGATGCAGACCAAGTTCGCCGTCTGCTTGCGATTGCGACGATCCTAGACGGCGGCAGCCGAAGCGAGGCCGCCAAGGTCGGCGGGGTCACGCTGCAGATTGTCAGGGACTGGGTGCTGCGCTTCAACGCGTATGGCCCTGATGGTCTCGAAACCCGCAGGGCGCCGGGGCCGGATACCATCCTCGACGACTGCCATCGACGCGCGCTGGCCGAAACCATCGAAGCGGGCCCTATTCCTGCTGTTCATGGTGTGGTTCGCTGGCGGATCATCGACCTCGTCTGCGGATTCCGAGGATCGCGCGCATATATTCCGATCTGATGCCGCGCAGCGTTCCGATTTGATCGCGCGCAGGTGAAGCACCTGATCGTTGTGTGATGATGTCATCGTGTTTGTGTCGCGGTCAAGCCGCGGCTGCGGCGTGATGACGACGCATGGATTCGCCGGTGAGTTCGAGCCGGTGGGCGTTGTGAACGAGGCGATCGAGGATGGCATCGGCGTAGGTCGGATCGCCGATCAGGTCGAACCAGCGGGCCACGGGGAGTTGGCTGGTGACCATCGTCGATTTGCGTCCGTAGCGGTCTTCGAGGATTTCGAGCAGGTGGTGGCGAGCGTTGCCGTCGAGCGGTTCGAGGCCCCAGTCATCGAGGATGAGGACGTCTACCCTGGCGAGGCTCTTCATACGCGCGGCGATGCGACCATCGCCCTTGGCGAGCGAGAGGTCGTCGATCAGCCGCGGCAGCCGAGTATAGAGGACCGAGCGATTGTCGCGGCATGCCTTGTGGCCGATGGCGCAGGCGAGCCAGCTCTTGCCGACCCCCGCTGGCCCGATGATCGCGCAGTTCTCATGGGCAGCGATCCAGTCGCCCTTGAGCAGCATATCGAAGAGGCGCCGGTCGAGGCCGCGCACGGCGCGATAATCGACGTCCTCGGGCACGGCATGGTGGCGCAGCTTGGCATGACGCAGGCGGAGGGCAAGACGCCGGTCGTTGCGCCAGGTCGCTTCGTGATCGAGCAGCAGGGCCAGCCATTCGCCGTGACTGAGGCTGGCGGCATCGCCGTTGCTCTCCAGTTCGGCGAACGCATGGGCCATACCGGTCAGACCGAGCTGGTTAAGCTGCTCAAGTGTCGGGTGTTTCAGCATTCACAGGTCCTTTCAGTGATAATATCCGGAGCCCCGGATGTTGGTGTGGAGGATCGGCTCGCGCTCCGGGGATTTCGGCGCCGGGATCCTGTCGAGCCCCTTCTCGAGGATTGATTTGACCGAGGGGTAATTGCGCGCGCCGATCTCCAGCGCGCGCAGCGCGGCCGCCTCGAGGCGTTCAGCGCCGAAGCGCTTGGCAAGGGCGATGATGCCCAGGCACGAGCGGTAACCCTGCTCGGGATGGGGCCTATCCTCGATGATCTTCTCTACCAGCAGCGACAGCATCGGCCCGATCCGCGCTGCTTCCTCGCGGATCTTCGCCGGCGTCCATTCCCGGTAGCGCCTGTGGCTCGACGGCATGTGCTCCGGGATCGTCGTGTGCCGCCCGTTGCCGGACCCGCGCATGTGCACCGCGATGCGCTCGCCATCGAGGAAGATTTCCACGGTGCGCACGGTGAAGCGGGCCTCGACCTCGCGGCGGGCAAAGCGCCAGGGCACAGAGTAATGATGGCGGTCGAGCGCGATGTGGTAGTCGAGCCCGACCCGGCACCGCTTCCACTCGGCGTGAACCCATGGCTCCGCCGGCAGCGGCTTCAGGTTCGGCGCGTCGATTTCCTCGAACAGCTGGCGCCGCGTCTTGCCGAACTGGCGAAGCACGCGCCTCTCGTTGAGATCCGCAAGACATTCGGCGATCGCGGCGTTGACCTCGGCCAGGCTGTAGAAGATCCGGTTGCGCAGGCGCCCCAGCACCCAGCGTTCGACAATGCCGACGCAGGCTTCCACTTTCGCCTTGTCCTTCGGCTTCCTCGGCCGCGCCGGCAGCACCGCCGTGCCGTAGTGGCGCGCCAGGTCGGTGTAGCCGCGGTTGACCATCGGGTCGAAGTGGCAGGCCTTGATCACCGCGACCTTGGCGTTGTCGGGCACGAGAAGCTGGGTGACGCCTCCAAAGTACCGGAACGCGGCATTGTGCCCCTCGACCCAGTCAGGGAACTGCTCGGTCCAGGTCGCACAGGCGAACGACAGGCTCGAGCCGCCCAGCACCGCCACGAACAGATGGGCACCGCGCACCTCGCCGGTACGGCGATTGACCACGACCGGCACCGTGTCGCCGGCATAGTCGACGAACATCTTCTCGCCGCCGGCGTGGCTCTGGCGCATGACCAGCGGCAACCGGCCTTCCCAGCGGCGGAACAGATCGCACCATCGGCTGTACCGATAGCCGTCCGGGTGCGCGGCGTAGTATTCCTCCCAGAGGACCTGCAGCGTCACGTGCTTGCGCTTCAACTCACGCGCCACCACCGACCAGTCCGGTTCCGGCTGCTTGCGCCGCCCCGGCTTCACACCGGACACGCCATAAAGGCGCCCCTCCAGATCGGCGTCGGTCATCTCCGCCGGAACCGGCCAGGTCAGTCCCGACCACCCGAACCGCCTCAACGTGTCGCGGACCGTCGTAGGCCCAACGCCGACCCGCTCTCCAACCACCCGTGTCGAAAGCCCCGCATCCAGGCTCAAACGCAAAATCTCGCGCACATGGCGCATCGCTACCCTCCTCGTCGGCATCCATTTCCTCCGGCCGTTATCCGACCGGCGAAATGGCCCAACGATCAGGTGCTCCCCACCGCAAACTGCGCGCGATCATCTCGGAATGCTGCGCGGACAATTCTCGGAACGCTGCGCGCGATCATTTCGGAATCCCGCGCGCCTTCAAATCGGAATGCTGCGCGCGATGACCTCGGAATCCGCAACCTCGTCCAATGGCTATGGGAGGAGTTCGAAATCTCGATCAGCAAGCAGGCGCTGGGGCATGAACTCCGGACCATGGGCTATCGCAAGCTCTCGGCCCGGCCACGCCATCAGGGGCAGCGCCCTGAAGATATTGCCGCTTTTAAAAAGCCTTCCCCGCCCGTCTGGCGCAAATCCGAAGGCGCCTGCCCAAAGGCACCCCGATAGAACTGTGGTGGCAAGATGAGGCCCGGATCGGGCAGAAAACGCAGATCACCCGACGCTGGGCCAAGCGTGGCACCAGACCCGTTGCGCCCCGTGATCTACGCCGGGCTTCGGCCTGGATCTTCGGCGCAATATGTCCTGCTGAAGGGAAAGGTGCGGCGTTGGTCATGCCACGCTGCAACAGCGAGGCCATGGACATGCATCTGGCAGAAATCAGCAGCCAGGTCGCACCCGGTGCTCACGCCGTGCTCATGCTCGATCAAGCCGCGTGGCACATGTCCGGCAAACTCGACATTCCGGCCAATATCACCCTCCTGCCGCTGCCGCCCAAGTGCCCCGAACTCAACCCCGTAGAAAACGTGTGGCAGTTCATGCGCGATAATTGGCTCTCGAACCGCATCTTCTCGTCCTACGACAACGTCGTCGATCACTGCTGCCACGCCTGGAACCGCCTCATCGATCAGCCATGGCGCATCATGTCAATCGGGTTACGCCAATGGGCGCATGGGTCATGATCAGAGAGTCTTGGTATGAGCCTCGGTTTCGGGGTCTGATCTGCTGATTTTCGTCGGGGAGGCGCCTTCACAGGCCATCTTTGGCGTCACGCGGGCGCAATTCGCCCCTCGAGCCAGGCCAGGCGCTGGAAGTTATAGGCAAGGTTGGTCATGCCGATCTTGATGCGGGCACGAGCAATACCGATGGTGCGCACCACCAGACCCATGCGGTGCTTTTGCCCGGCAAAGACATGCTCGACGGCGGAGCGGACCGCCGACCGCTTGGCATTGGCGCGTGCAATACGCTCAGGCATCGCTCGGCGGTGCGGCTTGCGCTGGTGGATGTGGCTGGTGAACATGCCCTTGGCGAGAAAGGCTTCGTTCTTCTTGGAGCGGTAGGCCGTATCGGCCCATACCCCCGAGGCCGTGTTGTCCGGACTGATCAGCGCCGGCAGCCTTGCGCCATCGTGGGCATTGGCGGCGCTGGCATCCCAGGTGCGGATCAGGCCATGCGCCCGGTCGATGCCGATATGGTTCTTGTAGCCGAACATCGGGATGGCCAGATCGACCGGCTTGAAGGCCTTGGGGTCCGCGCCTTCTTTGACCTTGGCCTTGGTGTACTTGACGCTCCAGCGGTAAGCGTCCGGTTTCTCCCGTCATTGAATTGCGCCCCCTTGCCGGCTTTGCTAAACCGAAGCATAAATCCAGTCATGCCCGCATGGCTCGCCCTTATCGTCATGACGCTCAGTGCATGGGCCACAGTGATGTCGTTCCGCGCGAATAGAGAGGCCAAGCAAACAGGTCGCCTCCGATTCTTGTTCTGGCACATCCCTGGTTGGGGGGAGCGCGATCGTAATCCGACTTTTTTCAAGTTCGCTTTGGCGCAGGATCATTACAGAACCTTCTTTTTTGGTCTGCTGACTATCGTGACTGGAGCGTTTTTCCTTGAGGCTATCGGTGTGATCTATTGATTGAGACGAAGGACCGTTCCCACCAAAATCAGCCGCTAATTACAGTGGCGCCGACCATCGCCAAGGCAGCAATTCGTCGATCCGGTTGATCGGATGCCCGTTGCCGATGCGGTCCAACACATCAGCAAGCCATTCCTGCGGATTGACGCCATTGAGCTTGGCCGTCTCCAGCAGCGAAAGCATGGAAGCGGCGCGCTCACCTCCGCAATCGGCGCCAGCAAAAAGCCAGTTTTTGCGGCCCACGGCTATGCCCCGGAGGGCATTCTCCGCCGGATTGTTGTCGATCTCCAGCCTGCCGTCCTCGGTGTAAGAGAGCAACTGCGGCTTCAGCCTCACTGCATAACGCAGCGCTTCGGCTAGCGGTGATCGGGCCGAGGCCTTGGACAACACATCGTCGGCCCAGGCGAAGAAATCCAGCGCCTTGAGTTTCGAGAGTTTACGAGCCTTGCGACGGAAATCTGCTGGCTCACGCACGATCTGCCGCTCGACATCGTAAAGTTCGCCGATCATCCGCAGCCCCTGAAGCGCGGCCGAGTTCGGGTCTGCCTTGTAGACATCGTTCAGTTTACGTCGGGCATGCGCCCAGCAAGCAACGGGCGTGATCGGCGCCGGTTTGCGGTCACTCGCGTAGAGACGCTCGAAACCGGCATAGGCATCGGCCTGCAGGAAGCCTGCAAAGGCCTTGAGATGTTCGCGCGGTCGCTCGCCCTTGCGATCGGGGCTGTAGCGGAACAGCGCTGCCGGCTTATCCAGATGGCTCCATCGTCGGTTATCGCGAAGGTAGACTCATAGTTGCCCCGTTGCCGTCTTCCCGGTCCCCGGCGCCAGCACGGGAACGGGTGTATCGTCGGCGTGGAGCTTCACGCTGGCCATGACGTGATCGGCGATCCGATCGACGATCGGTTGCAGCAGCCAGCTTGCCTGACCCAGCCAGTCCGCCATCGTCGAGCGGCTGATCTCGACACCCTCTCGCGCGTAGATCTGCGATTGGCGGTACAGAGGCAGGTGATCAGCGAACTTGGAAACGATGACGTGGGCCAGCAGGCCGGGACCAGCACGGCCGTGCGGCACGGGAAGCGCCGGGGCCGGCGCCTGGCTGATCATATCGCAGCGGTTGCAGGAAAGCTTGGGCCGGACATGACGGACGACGCGGAAGCGACCGGGGACATACTCCAGCACTTCGGTCACGTCCTCGCCGAGCTTGCCCATCGTGCCCCCACAGGCGGAGCAGCCGTCGGCATCCGGTGCTGCATGCATAACCTCATCGCGAGGAAGGTGGTCGGGCAGTGGTGCACGGCGAGGCTTGCGAGGGGCAGTCCTGGCCGGGGCTTCTTCGGGCACATGGCCGTCGACCACACACTCGGCATGGGCATGCTCGGCCTCGAGATCCTCCAGCGTCAACTCGAGCTGATCGCCTTGAAGAGCAAGGCGCTCCGACGACTGACCGAACTTCATGCGCCGGAGGCGGGCCAGTTGGACCTTGAACTTCTCGATCTGAAGCGCCGTCAGCAGAATCGAGTTCTGGGTGGTCTCGAGCTTCTCGCGGGTCGCGTCATGGGCCGCCCGTTCCGCCTCCAGTGCCTGCTCCGAAGCCGCCAGACGTGCGCGCATCGCCTCCGCAAAAGCGCGCAATTCTGCGGGATCAACAGGGAGTTCGAGATCGTCGGGAGACACGCTTCCCGATAGCAGAATCCGGCCTTCCGCCCAAGCAGAAAGCCCGGAAATGCGGCGATTATCGCGTCAAATCTGCTCCGGCAGGCGGGGCGGATCGGGGGGCCACTGTGCGCCGCCAATCCATCGCTTCGATCAGCAGCGCAAACTGCGCCGGGGTCAGCACGACACCGCCTTCGATGAGCGGCGGCCATACGAAACGGCTCCGTTCCAAACGCTTGGCGAACAGGCAAAGCCCGGTGCCATCCCAGTGCAGCGCCTTCAGGTAATTGCCGCTCTTGCTGCGAAACAGGAAGACATGCCCGCCGTAGGGCTCGACTGCGAATAGCGGGCGGACCAGCGCCGCCAGCCCATCGAAACCGAGCCGCATGCTGACCGGCTTGCTCGCCAGATAGACCTTCGTTCCGGGCGCAAGCGAGATCACGAGACATCCCGGAATGCTCGCAGCACTCGGGCCAGCGCCTTCTCGTTGACGTAGCTGTCCACCGACAGGCGAACGCCGCTGGGCAAATCTATGTCTATCGCGCCGGGGCGCGCACCTGGATGGGGGCGGATGAGTTCCTCCGACACTGATGGCACCGGCGGCGAAACAGGTCGCGGCGCCTTCTGGGGTTCAGGCACCGCTGGCGCAGCTGCGGGCTCCGTCGTTATGATCGCGCCGTAGGGAATGAACTCAAGCGCCTCACTGGCAATGGCTGCTGCCTGGCGGCGCGCCGACCGCCAGTTATAGATCAGGCTCTCGGCAATCTCATGGCGCTCAGCCACCTGACGGACCGATACGCCGTCCGCATCTGCCTCGGCAAGGATCGCCGCCTTCTCGGCATCCGAAAACTTCCTGCGCCGTTCGGTGCGCGCGATGATCTCCACCCGATCCTTCACTTGGCCTCCTTCTGGAGTCCAGAAAGAGACTCCTTAGCGGAGGTCCATCAGCGCCAAGCCGAAATGCCGCAACACGCGGGAGGCCGTACGCTTACCTCCAGCGGGCATCGCGATCCTTCTGCCGGATCTTCGCAGGGTTATCCTGCCAGCGCTCGGGGATCCGGCCCTCCTTGATGGCCGCCTTCTCCTCCTCGGTGTTCCGCTGCTTCGGGGCTGGCACCACGGTGGCGTCGATGATCTGCCCGCCCATGGCGAGGTAGCCTCGGTCGGTCAGCGCGGCATCGAAGCGGGCAAATAACCTGTCGATCGCCTTGGCCTTCACCAGACGCTCCCGGAACAGCCACACCGTCGTCGCATCGGGCACCGTGCCGTCGAGCCCGAGCCCCAGAAAGCGCTGGAATGAGAGGCGGTCCTTGATCTGGAACTCGGTCGCTTCGTCCGATAGCGAGTACAGCGCCTGCAGCACCAGGATCTTGAACATGAGCACCGGGTCGAAGGCTGGGCGGCCACTCTTGCCGCGAGGACTACGACGCAGCGCAGCGACCAGCGGGCCGCGGAAAACCTCGAAATCCACAACCGCCGCCAGACGCTCCAGCGGATCGCCCGCCGCGCTCAACGCCTCATATCGGTTCGAAAGATCGAAGAAACCCGGCTGACCTGCCATCATCGCCTCCGCTATCGCGTAAAGGCAGTGAATCACTTCAGGCCGTCAGGCGCCACGAGTTTTTCGAGGTGTCCAGCTTGGTATAAGGGGTCACGTCAACTCCGCCGCAGTGCTGCCACCCACGGGCCGCGGAAAACCTCGAGGTCGGCGACAGTCGCAAGCCGTTCAAGCGGATCGCCTGCAGCGCTCAACGCCTCGTATCAGTCCGAAAGATCGAAGAAACTCGACTGTCCCGCAATCATCGCCTCCACCGTCGCGCAAAGACAGTGAATCACCTCAAGCCGCTAGGCGCCAGCGGTTTTTCGAGGTGTCCAATTGTTCGGTTCTTCGAGGTGTCCAATTGTTCGGTTCTTCGAGGTGTCCAACTTGCGGAAATAGCCCATCGCGAGGATGAAAAACAACATCCAGAACAAGTGACCTTCGCCACGTATCCAGATGATACCGACCATTGCGTTGACGATATTGGCCATTACCATCAACGCAAATATCCTCGCGTTATAACTATTTGTTCGCTTCGGCAGCAACCCCCAGAAAATCATGCCGTAAATACAGATTGCACCTGTGAATCCAACAGCATAAAGTATCTGCAGAATAGCATTGTGAGGCTCTTCACGACCATTTAACCAGTTGGGTGCAATGTAAAGAAAATTCCCAAAACCATAGCCAAAAATTGGTCGTTGAACAATTAAATCCCAAGCATAGCTCCATAGCCATAGTCGCGCACTTGCAGAGGACATCTGCCCATTACCAACTTCATTGAGCGATAACAATCTTTCTGTCTGCGCGTGGAACAAGCCCATCAATTGTATTATGAAAATTGCTGAAAAAACAAACACCACAGAACAAATTATTATTACGATTGAGCGCGAGTTTTGGCGAACACGTAACAAAATAATAAAACTAAATATAATTTCAACCACGAATGAAGACCGATTTCCTATTAAAATTGTCACCATTATTTGCAGTAAATACATAGGAATATATTTTATTTTCTTATTCTGCAACGCACACCACAAGGAACTCAGCGAGCTAAAAACCAAAAGGGCGCCAATGTAATTTTTATGAACAATGTTCCCGGCTATATATATATAGTACTCTTCAGGTCCGTTTGAGGCATACTGCCCACGTAGTATTTGCAGCACAACAAATGCCGAAAGAAAAGATCCAGATATTGCAATTACACTCTCTATAGGCATGCGCCCAACATTCCGAATGTATTGCGCCTTAGCAATCATTAAAGAGAATGGTATAATGCACAGAAAAACAAAATACTTAAACAAAGCACCAAAATCGACGCTATTACCACCAACAATGGTGCATACAATAATAATCAAATATGATAGCGAGGATATTATTAATATCCTTAAATCTCTCCCGTTAACAACTCCCCGGCGAGACAGCAAAACCCCAAAAGAATACACCGCCATCAAAGAAACAGAGACATCCACCGGGCTAATATAACCCACTGGAGTTCCAATAGATATTGGAACAAAGCATAAAATTATTGAAAATAATAACAAGAACTTCATTTCAAAAATTCTTTCTGAATTATATTACGTCAAATGCACTGGAAGATTTTTTCCTCTCCCAATTCTCGGAGTAAATTCCATAATCCTCATCGTGTCCACTGTCCTTTAACTCATAAAGGCACGCAGCCAAATAGCCCTGTTCGCGGGCGATGCGCAGAGTATTCTTTATAAGAATATTTTGACCTTCCTGGCTAACCACGTCCAGATCATTCCCGGCGGTTCTCCAACCAAACTCAGTAATCATAATTGGTTTTTTTGAAAAATCCCCATAATCAAACCAATTTTTTATATTTTTAAGGAACGAGTTCGTGCGCAATAAAATATTTTCGACAGACCCCCCTCTCACATACGGATGAACAGAAATTATATCTATATAAATTCCCACATCAGAATTTATAAATTTCCTCATATAATTATCCATAGAAGGATTGTCATTAAATCTATTAAGAGTGAACGCAGAAAAACTCCCTGCTAAAACTTTATTTTTAGGATCAACCTCATGAATCACATCGCTTGATAACCTAATTATATCAAGGTAACGCTCAACACTAGTATAACTTGTCCCCCCATTCCTCGTATCCCACTCATTCCAAATTTCATAATAATCAATTTTTGACTTAAAATGGGATGCTACAAATTTGACGTACCTTACGAATGCCTGGACAGCCTCGAACGATATTGGCTTATCCCCGTTGTCATAGAAACTATTTCCATAATCTAAAATTATAATACTTGACATGCCCAGTGAATTAATACGATTGACTATATCATCGAATCTATCCGGCATAACCAAAACGCCCTTGGTAACCTCCACAGATTTCCATGGCAGGTCCCATCGTACAAATTTAAAGGTGCTACGCGACAAAGCTGCAAATGTCTTGTCTAGCTCTTGCGGGGATGCACTCCAGAGGTGTGCACAGACCCCTACCGAAAACGGTTTAGTAGCGCCGTGCGATTTTTTACCCCAATTTAAAGTAAATGCCCCAAAATAACCAAACACCACCCTCCTTAAAAAGGTTCGCCTTCCGCTAATATAATTCATAATCTTGTTCCTAATTCAGCGTGATTATGGCCAATAACCTGATCCAACATTGTCGATCAATACTGGCATGTTGAGCCTTATCTGCGCGATCAACTGCCCCTCCCCCCCCTGCTTCGCTTGAATGAGCCCCTGCCCTTGCGTACGATGACCTAGAACCAAGAAGCATCGCGGTCACGAACGTAAGCACCTTTGATCCCGAGAATCACAGGCCCGTCGGGCTGCTCCATATAGTTGCCCTCTTCGAACTCGCGTTCCTCCTCTTGTCTCTCCGCCACTGCGTGCAGTTGCCGGCGGATTCCTTCCATCGATATCAGGCGAATGGGTAGCAGCGTCGCCCTCGCATCCGGTCCCGCATCGCTGCCGCATCCGCGACACCGGAGTTGCTCAGGCCTGACACGCCGCTCATCGAAGGCGATGCGTATCGCCACCGGCCGGAAATCCTTCGGCCCGCAAGCGGCACAGCTAGCCCGACGCGCGCGCTGTGCAGTTTGCCACTCGCCCACTAGAGCCGCGATCAACCGGGCCCGCACGTTCCGGCGGAGCGGATGTACCGCCGCCACTATGAGTCCGAGCACCTCGAACGCAGGCGCATCCAAGCGATTGATCGCCGCATCGATACCGTGCCGATCGTCCTCGCATCGCAATTCTATCATGATGGGGGCGGTGCAGCGCAGGGTCATGGCGACATCTCCTCGTTCGCCCCCGTCAATGCTGCTGCGCGCTCGTTTGTCGCCGGAAGCGTACACGTAAGAGAAGTGCTCCCTTGCGCGCAACCGAAACCGGGATAACGGTACCGGCAGGTTCCGGCCCAACTCCACGCCATGGTCGACGCCGTGGAGGTAGAGCCGCCAAAGATGTCCACCCTCCCTGCCCATCGCCGCCTCAATCACCCGGTGTAAGAGGTCCAGCCGGACGACGTCAGACACGACGATCCATCGCCAAGGCGCCGGCCGCACATTCGGAAGTTGTACGCGCCGCCTGATCAGGTCAGATGCCTGCGGCGAAACTGCGCTACCGCGCGTCACGCGGCCCGGCGTTCTTCTGCGGCTTGCTCGTCAACTTCGGCGACATGAGCGTAGAGCATGAGCTTGCTTATGCCAATCAACCGATACGCCTCGCGTACCGTTTTGCCTCTGGCACGGTGCAGTTCGACCGCGTGACAGCACGTCGCGAGCGAGCGCCCACGCTGGCGCCTTCCCATAAGACCGCGCGCATGCGCATCGTCGAGCGCTGCGGTAAGGCCAGCGAGATCCCTCGCACCCAACTTCTTGTCCTCGAACGCCCTCTCGCAGCAGGCGCGGGCCAATGCATCGCGCTGAAAGTCGAGGTACTGGTCCTCGGCGGATATCCGGGCATAGCCGATGGGTAAGAAGCAGAATCCCGTTCTGTGCAAGAAAACCGTCACCCGACCATTCCGGTTGCCTTAGATGGAATGACTTGATTAACTTACTGCGACGCAGAACGCCAGCGACCTCTGAGTGTACCGGAAATGGGCAAATGTCCGCTCGTTTTCTACCCCCGCTTGCCGCAGTGTCTAGGTTGCGTTGACAAAAGGGATTCCCAACCCGGTGAAGTTCTGATTCAAGTCTGCCTTTTGGAAGGGCAGGCATGCTCGCCCGGCCGGAGATAACCGGCGCTATCTCAATGGAATGCTGCACGTCCTGCGGGTTGGCTGCCCCTGGCGCGACATGCATGAGCGGTATGGGAAGTGGAATTCGGTCTACGTCTGCTTCCGTCGTTGGGCCGAGCAAGGCGTCTGGGATGCCATGCTCCAAACGCTTGTCGATCTCGGCTTGACCGATGACTGGCAGCACATGATCGACAGCACCACGATCCGGGGCCGCGTGTCGGCCGCTGGCGCTAACGTATGGCCCGCCCCGTCGGCAAGCGGATTGTTTCGAATGATCTGAACAGTTTGCGAAAACGTATCCGGCCTTAGAGCCCGATTCAAAAGTGTCTCAAGCGTAGCAATATCTTGCGGTTCTGCGGATGAGCATGCGGATAGAAGCGATCGTGGCCCAGGCGGTAGACGAGGCGATGGTCGCCTCCCAGTCCTTTGCGAGGCGGCGGCACCGCCCCAGCCAGGCGAACGTGCGCTCGACGACCCAGCGGCGCGGGAGGACTTCGAAGCCCTCGGCCTTGTCGGAACGCTTGATGATCTCGATTACCCAATTCCCGACTTTGGCGAGTGCTCTCCTGAGCTTGTCTCCGGCGTAGCCACCATCGGCGAAGATATGGCGCAGCCAGGGGAAGCGCTGGCATATGCCTTTGAGCACGTCGACGGCGCCATCACGGTCCTGAATATCGGCGGTGTGCACGAGGATGGAGATCAGAAAACCGGAGGTGTCGGTCAGGATATGACGCTTGCGGCCTTTGACTTTCTTGCCCGCGTCATATCCACTCGGGCCGCCGCTTTCGGTCGTTTTCACGCTCTGGCTATCGATGATGCCCGCACTGGGAGAGGCTTCGCGCCCCTCGATCTCTCGCAGGTTCATGACCAGCAGCGTGTTCATCACCTCGAACAATCCCGCGTTACGCCAAGCGTAGAAATAGCGCCGAACCGTCGAGACCGGTGGAAAGCACTTGGGCAGCAGGCGCCAGGCACACCCGGCCGAAGCCAGATAGAGCAGCGCGTTGGCCACTTCGCGCATATTCGTGCTGCGCCGCCGACCGCCTTGCTTTGCCGGGGGAATGAACGGGGCCACCAGCGCCCACTCCTTATCCGTCATGTCGCTTGGATAACGCAGTCCCTTGCGGCTATGCTCCTCTCGAGCAATGCCAGTCCATGCCATTGATCACTCCATCTCTCGCAAGGACGGCGTGAATCATAACATGCTGGTATTGCTCAACAACTTTTGGATCGGGCTCTTATGGCATTATGCCGTTGGCCAAGATGGAGATCCGCGCGTCCAGGTCCTCATAAAGGGGCCGGCATCGAGTGCCATTTTGCGCCATAGGGTTCCCGGACACCGGTCAACTGTCAGGCCATCTTCTACTCACCTCCCGCAGACATCATCCAACTGATTTACGTTCAATCTGTCAGTGGGCGTGTAATTCTCCGCAAATGTGGGCTTTGAAAATTCCCTGATTGTTGGACCTGGTTCCCCAATGAGCCGGGGTTAACCCCGGCTCATTGGGGAACTCCAAATTCGGCGCGATGATCTCCTGCAGGAGGCAGCGCCCGATGATCCGACTTGGAGAAGCCATGATGATACTGGAGCTGAACCGGCAGGGGCTGTCGGTGACCGCCATCGCCCGTCGGACGGGCCGCGATCCCAAGACCGTTCGCAAATACATCGAGCGCGGCGTTGAGGTGCCCGCTTACGGCCCTCGTAAATTGGGACGACCATGCAAGATCGCTCCTTACATGGAATTCCTGCGTGAGCGGATTATGTTTGGTCCCAACATGTGATGGTGTAAAAGTATCCCCATCACAGCGGAGGGATTTATGGGCCAGGTTCTCCATGGCAGCGCCAAGACCACGCACGCCATTCGAGCAGAGCTACAGCGATCGCAAGCTTCGGTCGCGCACCTCGCCAAGAAGTACGGGATCAACGAGAAAACGGTCCTGAAGTGGCGCAAGCGGCAATCGGTGGAAGACTTGCCGATGGGACCGAGGGAGCGGCGCAGCACTGTGCTCTCCCCAATGGAGGAAGCCGCGATCGTGGCGCTGCGGGTGCAGGCCCGGCTGCCACTCGACGATGTTTACATCGCGCTCAAGGACGTGATCCCGCATCTGAGCCGCTCGTCGTTGCATCGCTGCCTGCAACGGCATGGGATCAGCCAGTTGCCCAAAGCCGATCGCGAGAAGCCGCAGAAGTTCAAGAACTACGAGATCGGCTACTTCCACATCGATATCGCCGAACTGCGTTATGAGGATGGCAAGGCCTACCTCTATGTCGCCGTGGACCGCACATCCAAGCTGGTCTTCGCACGCATCTATCGCAGAGCGACGAAGCTGGTCGCAGCCGGCTTCCTGAAAGCATTGATCAGGACGGTGCCCTACAAGATTCACACCATCCTCACCGACAACGGCGTGCAGTTCGCCCAGTTCGAGCGTGGCACCGGCCTGTCCTTCCCGCACATCTTCGGCCGCGTCTGTCAGGAAAACGGTATCGAGCACCGGCTAACCAAGCCCTATCATCCCTGGACCAACGGGCAGGCCGAACGCATGGTGCGAACCATCAAGGAGGCGACCGTCAAATCCTTCCATTACGCCTCGATCAACGAACTGCGACGGCACGTCCGTGACTGGCTGACCGCCTACAACTTCGCCAAGCAGCTCAAGGCGCTCAAGTTCCGAACGCCTTACGAAGCTGTCGAGGAACTCTGGAAATCAAAGCCTCACATCTTTATCGTCAAACCTAACCATCACATGTTGGGACTAAACACCTAGTATCCTGTCCCGCAAATAGCTTTACATAAAGTCGAAACAGGCGGAAGATTCGTTGTCCCGAGGGAGAACGAATTTGGCGGGTGTCGGTCGGCCGCAGGAACGGACGCTTTGCCTTAGAGCCCGCCCCGAAAGTTGTTGAGCAATACCAGCATGTTGTGATTCACGCCGTCCTGCGAGAGATGGAGTGATCAATGACATGGACTGGTATTGCCGGGCAGGAGCATAGCCGGAAAGGATTGCGCTATTCCAGTGATATGACGGACCGTGAGTGGTCTTTGGCGGAGCCGTTCATCCCGCCGGCCAAGCGCGGAGGTCGTCGTCGGACGACAGACATGCGCGAGGTGGTGAATGCCTTGCTTTACATAGCAGCAAGCGGTTGCGCCTGGAGGCTTCTGCCCAAATGCTTTCCGCCGGTCTCGACGGTGCAGCGCTATTTCTACGCTTGGCGCAACACCGGTTTGCTCGAGGCCATGAACACGGTGCTGGTGATGAACCTGCGCGAGATCGAAGGGCGCGAAGCCTCGCCGAGTGCCGGTGTGATCGACAGCCAGTCAGTGAAAACCACCGAAAGCGGCGGCCCTTGCGGGTATGACGCGGGCAAGAAGATCAAGGGCCGGAAGCGGCATATCCTGACCCTCACCTGCGGCTTTCTCATCTTCATCATGGTCCACACCGCCGACATCCAGGACCGCGACGGTGCCGTCGATGTCCTCAAGGCCGTGCGGAAGCGCTTCCCGTGGCTACGCCATGTTTTTGCCGATGGGGGCTATGCTGGCCACAAACTCAGTGCAGCCCTCGCCGGATCGGGAGTCTGGACGATCGAGATCATCAAGCGTTCAGACAAGGCAAAGGGCTTCCAGGTTCTCCCGCGGCGGTGGGTCGTTGAACGCACCTTTGCATGGCTTGGTCGATGCCGCCGCCTCGCCAAGGACTGGGAAACCACCATCGCATCCTCCACAGCATGGACAACGATAGCTTCCATCCGCATGCTCACCCGCAGAACTGCAAGGTATTGCTACGCTTGAGGAACTTCTGATACCAAGACTCTCTGATCATGACCCATGCGCCCATTTGCGCAAGCCGATGGACATGATGCGCCATGGCTGATCGATGAGGCGGTTCCAAGCGTGGCAGCAGTGATCGACGACGTTGTCGTAGGACGAGAAGATGCGGTTCGAGAGCCAATTGTCGCGCATGAACTGCCACACGTTCTCGACCGGATTGAGTTCGGGACATTTGGGCGGCAGCGGCAGGAGGGTGATGTTGGCAGGAATGTCGAGTTTTCCGGACATGTGCCACCCGGCCTGATCAAGCATGAGCACGGCGTGAGCGCCGGGTGCGACCTGGCTGCTGATTTCGGCGAGATGCAGGTCCATAGCCTCGCTGTTGCAACGAGGCATGACCAGCGCGGTGCCTTTGCCTTCTGCGGGACAGATTGCCCCAAAGATCCATGCCGAAGCCCGGCGCAGATCACGGGGCGCGACGGGTCTCGTGCCGCGCTTGGCCCAGCGTCGGGTTATCTGCGTCTTCTGCCCGATCCGGGCCTCATCTTGCCACCACAGCTCTATCGGCGTGCCTTTGGGCAGGTGCCTGTCGCGCGACATTCAGGGTGAGAAAGCGCGACAAACAAGATGAGAATCCTGCGTTCCGGGATTGGCGAAGGGCGTAGCCCGTAGCCGATGCCGGAACGCAGGAGGCGCGTTTTGAAGGGTGCCTGTGATGGTCGCGGCGGCCGCTATGCATTGGGTTTTCTTGGGAAGGAGGACCTGGCGTGTGGCGGGCCGACACATCAACGATCATCAGGTGAGACTTTTCATGACCCACAGACGTAACGATCCCGTCGCCCTGGCAGCGGCAAAGGCCGGTTTCAGCCCGGCGACCGGCTATCGGGTGCTGCAGGATGCGCGCCTGCCTTCCCAGCGACAGGCGCCGCGCGGCCGACGGCGCCCTGATCCGCTATCGGGCATTTTCGAGGAGGTTGTCGTGCCGATGCTGGAGGCCGCTCCCGGTCTTCGTCCTGTCGCGATCTTCGAGGAACTGCGCCGCCGGTACCCGGATACCGAGTTCGGCTCACGACGAACCCTGGAGAGGCGTATTCGCGACTGGCGCGCTCTGAACGGCCAGGATCGGGAAGTCATCTTCAGGCAGGTTCATGAGCCGGGGCGGCTCGGCATGTCCGATTTTACGTGCATGAACGATCTGGAGGTCGCCATCGCCGGGGCACCCTTGGACCACTTGCTCTATCACTTCCGCCTGCCTTGCGGCGGCTTTGAACATGGACACGTCATTCTGGGCGGCGAGAGTTTCGTCGCCCTAGCCGAAGGGCTGCAGAATGCGCTCTGGTCTGCCGGCGGAGCGCCCAGGCTCCACCGCACCGACAGCCTGTCGGCCGCCTTCCGCAATCTGGACGCCGATGCGAAGGCCGACCTGACCAGGCGCTATGACGCCCTATGCGCCCATTATGGAATGGAGCCGACGCGCAACAACACAGGCATTGCCCACGAGAACGGTGCGATCGAGAGCGCCCACGGTCATATCAAGGCTGCAGTGAAGGACGCGCTGTTACTGCGCGGAACCACGGACTTCATCGACCTTGCCGCTTATCGCCGCTTCATCGACGAAGTCGTGACCGCAAGGAACCGGCGCCACGGTCCCGGCATCGATGCTGAGCGCAAGGCGCTGCAATCCCTCCCGAACGCAAGGACTACCGATTACGAGGAAGTCCTTGTGACAGTGACGTCCTCGGGCGGCTTCACCCTGCGCAAGGTCTTCTACACGGTCCCCTCGCGCCTGATCGGTCATCGCCTGCGAGTGCGCCTTTACGACGACCGTCTCGATGTCTTCATCGGCGGCACAAGGCTCATGACCCTGCAGCGCGGCCGCGCCGGTGTGAACGGTAAGCACGGCCACGTTGTCGATTATCGCCATGTCATTCATTCCCTGCGCCGCAAGCCGATGGCGCTGCGTGGATTGGTCTATCGTGACAGCCTGTTCCCCCGCGCACCCTACCGCCTCATGTTCGAGCACTTGCTGGAAGCTGTGGGCGAGAAAGAAGCCTGCCGGATCATGGTTGAGCTTCTGGCCATGGCCCACGAGCGCGCCTGTGAGGCGGAGCTCGCCCATATCCTGGAGGAGGACCTGGCAATCCGCAGGACCCCATGCCTGTCGGCACTTCGGGGCCGCTTTAGCCCCGATCCCGCCACTTTGCCCGAAGTTGTGGTCGAGATGGTCTCGCTCTCGATCTACGACGGGCTGATCGAACAGGGAGAAGCGGCATGAGCACGGCTCCCATGATCGACGCACAGCGCCTGGGCCTGATGCTCAATGAACTGCGCTTGCCAACCATCAAGCATATCTGGGGAGATTTTGCGGCCCAGGCGGATAAGGAAGGATGGCCCGCGAGCCGGTTCCTTGCAGCTCTCGCCGAACACGAACTCGCCGAACGCGATCGCCGCCGGATCGGGCGTCATCTGGCTGAAGCCCACCTGCCGGCGGGCAAGACGTTGGACTGCTTTGCCTTCGAGGCCGTGCCGATGATCTCCAAGGCCCAGGTCATGGCCCTGTGCGCCGGCGATGGCTGGCTCGACCAAGGTTCCAATCTCATCCTGTTCGGCCCGCCAGGCGGCGGCAAAAGCCATCTGGCGGCGGCGATCGGCCTAGCATTGGTGGAAAATGGCTGGCGAGCACTGTTCACCCGCACCTCTGACCTCGTCCAACGTCTGCAGGTCGCTCGCCGCGAACTGACGCTGGAATCCGCAATCGCCAAGCTCGACAAGTATCATCTGCTCATTCTTGACGACTTCGCCTACGTCTCACGCGACCAGGCGGAGACCTCCGTCCTCTTCGAACTGATCAGTGCCCGATACGAGCGCAGATCCCTGCTTATCACCGCTAACCAGCCCTTCGGCGAATGGAACCGCGTCTTCCCGGACCCAGCAATGACGCTCGCTGCGGTCGACAGGCTCGTGCATCACGCCACGATCTTCGAGATGAACGTCGAAAGTTATCGCCGGCGCACGGCTCAGGCCCGCCGCACCGGGGCTGGACGTCCTGCCGCTTACACCACTCCAAAAGTCCTCGAGACCATCCGCGACAATCAGGATGAGAACGAGGTCCTTGCCAGCGACAATTAAAATCGGCACTGAATGACGCGCCGCGACAATCACATTCTCATCCTGATTGACGCGCAATCCTCATCCTGTTTGTCGCGCTACAGGTGCCTTCGGATTTGTGCCAGATGGGCGGGGAAGGCTTTTTAAAAACGGCAATATCTTCAGGGCGCTGCCCCTGATGGCGTGGCCGGGCCGAGAGCTTGCGATAGCCCATGGTCCGAAGTTCATGCCCCAGCGCCTGCTTGCTGATCGAGATTTCGAACTCCTCCCATAGCCATTGGACGAGGTCGATGATCCGCCAGCGAACCACACCATGAACAGCAGGAATAGGGCCCGCTTCGATGGTTTCAGCCAGCGCGCGTCGATGGCAGTCGTCGAGGATAGTATCCGGCCCCGGCGCCTTGCGGGTTTCCAGACCATCAGGGCCATGCGCGTTGAAGCGCAGCACCCAATCCCTGACAATCTGTAGCGTCACCCCGCCGACCTTGGCCGCGTCGCTCCGGCTACCGCCGTCCAGGATCGTCGCAATTGCCAGGAGACGCCGGACCTGGTCTGCATCCTTGGCGCGGCGAGCAAAGGCCCGAACCTGCCCTGGGCTGAAATCACCTCGAAGTCTGACCGGCGCTGCCATCGCAAAACTCCTACCGTTTGCGATGGTGAATCACGTCAGCGCAAACCCCGATACCCCCGATGAGTCAGATTCCACAGGTTTTGGTATGAGTCAGGCACTTAGTGATGGCGAGCGCGAAGAGTTGGAGCGGATCAGCCGTTCCCATTCCGCTCCGCACAGTGTGGTTCGTCGTGCGCAGATCATTCTGGCCTCAGCCGATGGCGAGACCAACACCGCAATTGCGCGCCGGCTCGGAACCACGAACCCAACGGTCTGCCACTGGCGCAAGCGATGGTTCGAATAGGGGCTCGTAGGACTTTACGGAGAAGCCCGGCCAGGGCGGCCGAGAACCCATGACGAAGAGAGGGTGGCGCAGTTGCTGCGCACGGTTCTCGAGAGCAAGCCTGCAGACGGTACGCATTGGACAGTTCGCTCCGCAGTGGCGGCCACGGGTCCGTCCAAGACCACAGTGGGGCGCATGTTGACGCTGTTCGGTGTTCAGCCGCATCGCTCGAAGAGCTTCAAGCTCTCAACCGATCCGCTGTTCGTCGAGAAGGTCAAGGACATCGTCGGGCTCTACCTCACCTGTGCGTTGACGAGAAAACGCAAATCCAGGCGCTGGAACGAACGCAGCCCGTGTTGCCGCTTGGTCTTGGATATCTCGAAGGCGTCACGCACGACTATGTCCGGCATGGTACCACGACCTTGTTCGCGGCCCTCGACATCGCGAATGGCCAGGTCCTCACCCAGTGCCGCGCCCGTCACCGGCACCAGGAATTCCTGGCTTTCCTCAAGCACATCGAGGCGAATGTCCCGCCTGACCTCGACGCTCATCTGGTGGTCGACAACTATGCCGCGCACAAGCATCCCAAAGTCCGCGCCTGGCTTGCTGCGCGACCGCGCTTCCATGTTCATTACACGCCGACTTATGCGTCTTGGCTGAACCAGGTCGAACGCTGGTTCGCGCTTCTCACCCAACGCCAGATCCGTCGCGCTTCTTTCGCCAGCGCCAAGGACCTCGTCGATAAAATCAACGCCTTCGTGCAGGCATACAACACCAAGGCGAAACCATTTGTCTGGACCGCCACAAGCGAAGCCATCCTCGAAAAGGTCGAACGCCTATGTAAAGCTATTTGCGGGACAGGACACTAGGAAGGCCCCAAACTCAACGTGTCGCGTGACCGGCGCCTTCAAACGCCGACTGCCGCAATCCGACCGATTTGCGCAATAAAACCCATACGAAGCAACTTTCCCGATGCCGGTCGGGCCGATGATCGCCAAGTTTTCGTGCGTAAATATCCATTCTCCAGCGAGATTCAGAGCCATTTCTTAGTAAAAATTAACAAACAATCAATCGATCCTTATAAAACTCAAGCTCCCGCTTCCAGAACCCGCCTCAATTTCAAGCATCTGACTGACACATGCCGCCGATATATTAAAATCCCGACTTTCTCTAGTGAGAGTGAACTTTCCTATTGTTTGGCGCCTTCCATCACGATCGAAACACGTTATCAAAAGAGTGAGATCTTCCGAAGGTGTCACTGCGCCACCCTCCGCTCTGACAAAGTGTTCTCCGGATGGTAACAGCACCATCCGCCTTGCAATCGGCTGACGAATTATTTCAGAATTAGAGAAATGCAAGATAGTCTCGCCACCTGCACGAGAAACTTCTTGGACGACGCCTAGCCCAACGGGGTAGCTCCAATCAAAGGGACCTACAAGTCCGTCAGTAGGCGTAAACAAGAGTGTTCCAAGACCACGAGTTACTACACCATTCGAAGTACCGCTGCACGCCGCTTGCCACAACGCGTCAACAACGTCTCCACGGCCTCTGCGGATCGCGCTAATTGCACGGACAGACAGCAACGAACAGTCGAGTTGCGCATGCTGGCGCCGCAGCGTATGGGCCAAGCTCCTTACCAACGAAGCATCAAGTGTGTCCGCCGACCAAAGCAGCAATGCATTGCTCCAGCCTGCCTCGGCGCGCAATTGCGCATTAAAGGCCCTTAGTCCTTCCTTGCGCGATAGCACAGCGCCACTCAAAACACGAAGCTCGTCGTTGTTCTCGCCCTTGCGCCAAAGTGCCAGGAGGCGCTGCGCGGCGATGTCCCAGTCGCCACCTTGGACGGCCAATTGAACAAGGGCCGCCTGAGTGAAACTGTCACGCCAGCCGCGTTCGGCCGCCACCATGACAGCAGCAAGCGCGGGCCGCTCACGACCCTCAGCCAGTTCACCCTGCGCGACCATCGCCATCCCTTCGGCCGGTATCGGACGGCGTGCCACCATCTCACGCGCCAGTTGCATGCCAGCAGCATCGTCTCCACGTGCAAAGTCACCACGCGCCAACACTTCGAGCGCAAACCCCCGAAACGGTGTAGGAACGTACTCCGCTAGCGATGCATTATGCCTAGCCTCGCGATCCGTTTCGAACCCCAACGCAGCAATCGCGACGGCCACCCACAGCGCGAACCAAACCAACTTGCGAATAACCGTCATGCACACGCGACCGTCTCTCAGTCCTCGGCCTGACCATAAGTGTAGTAGTTATCGTAATAGCTGTAGTTATCGCCCGAGTTCTTAGGATCGAAACGGTTGAGGACGACACCCAAGATCTTGGCATTGACCAGCTTGATGCGGCGCAGCGCCGACTTGACTGCACCGCGGTGGAACACCGAGGCGTCGATCACGAAGAGCACGCCATCCGCATGGTTGGCAAGCAGGGCCGCGTCCGACAGGCCCAGCAACGGCGGACTGTCGATGATCACCAAGTCATAGCGTGCACGCGCCTCCGCGATGAAGCGACTCACACCTTCGCCGCCCAACAGCAGTGCCGGATCTGGCGGCATCGGTAGTGCAGTCACATAGTTGAGGTTCTCGACATCCGTGGGAGCAACGATCTCATCGAAAGTCTTCTGGTTGGTGAGATAGTCGGACAATCCACGCTTGTTTCGCTCAGCCAGATAGCCGTGCAGGGTAGGACGACGAAGGTCGGCGTCTACCAGCAGGACGCGCTTGCCGAGGCGGGCCATATCGCGTGCGATAGTACGCGAAGCGGTCGATTTACCTTCACCTTCGCGCGAACTGGTCACCATCAGCAATTCTGGTAAACCGTTGGCAGTGGAATAGCGCAGATTGGTGACCAGCGTGCTGTAAGCCTCGCCTACGCCCGACCTACGATCCTCCAGCGCATCGTTGACGTCGCGCTTGGGTTCCAGCGGGATGAGGCCGAGTAACGGCAGCCCGACCTTCACCTCAACGTCTTCCGGCGAGCGGATTGATCCATCGAAGACCTCGCGCAACAGCACAGCAGCGGCAGCTACCAGCAACCCCACGATAAACGAAAGAGCGATGTTAAGGATCAGCTTGGGGGACGAGGGCTCGGTCGGCACCTCGGCGCGATCAACAAGCGTAATGTTGTTGACCGCCGCACCTGCGATTGCATTGATCTGATTGTAGCGCGATAGAAGCGTATCATAGAGCGCCCGGTTGGTATCGGCGATGCGCTTGAGCACCGAGTACTGGACCCCGCGATCCTGCTCGTTCAACGCTTCGTTACGCAGCGAATCGACCTTGGCCATAAGCGATTGTTCGCGCTCGCTGGCGGACTGGTAATCGAGATAAGACGAACGCTTGATCGATTCCGCAATCACCCCGATGCGTCGGTCGAACTCGGCAAGCTGCGCCTTCTTCGCCTTAACCTGCGACGAATCGTCGATGTAACGCGAACGGGCATCGGCCAGTTCCGCCTCGACGCGCGCCTTTTCGCCCACCAGCGACTGAACGGCCTGGTTGCTGTTCACTTCGCTGATCGACAGCGGCGGCGCCGACGAAATCGCCTGCCAGCGATCCTGTGCGGCAATCCGGTCCGCCGTTGCGCGCGAAGCCGCGTCGTTGAGCTGGACGAGCGTGCTTCCGGTCACCGAAAGCTCGGCTTCCGGTTTCGAGCTGTCCCCCTGGTTCGATACGCGGATCAGGCCAGCGGCACGGGCGTAACGATTGAGATCATGCTCGGATTGCGTCACTTTGGTGCGCGCTTCCTCAAGCTGATCGGCCAGGAACTTGCGCGCATAAGCGCTGCTCTCATACTTCTGGCGCAAGTTGCCGTCTATGTAGCGTTCGGCAAACATGTTGGCGAGATTCGCCGCATATTCGGGGCTGCGGCTCTTGACGGTGATTGCGATGATACGGCTGTTCATCGGTAGCTTGACCGAAAGCGCTTCCGTCAGCGCGTCAATCGCCACGTCCTTGCGCGCATTGGCGTAAGCTTTCTTCGCGAAACCTTCGCGGGCCAGATCGTCGTCCGAGGGCATATCAACGCCCATCGCGGAATAGAAAGCCGCATCCTCATGGAAGCGCCCGGCTTCCACCACGCTGCGGGCGAGCGAACGGCTTTGCAAGATTCCCAACTGAGTCTGCAGGAAACGATCGGTATCCCAGGCGGCACCGGCTCTCTGCAGATCACTACCTTCGATGATCTGATCGGCCTGATCTTCGACGAGGACCTGGGCCTGAGAATCATACTTCGGAGTAATCAGCATCGTCACGATAACGCCGAATACGACAACGCTCGCCACCGTTGCGGCGATCAGGAGTACATTTCGCCGAACTATCGCGATGACTTTCTTGAGAATCACTTCGAGGCTGGTATCGGCATCCCAACCGGCGAACTCACCTTCTTGCGAGCCCTCAGCAGATTGTAAGTCTTTCAAATTCAACCCCGCCATTCTTTCAAGCTCGATGACCTGTTGCATCGACAAGCGAACACTAGCTTGGCTCCGCTATCGCCAATCCGACACGTCAAAATTTAAGGCCAGCCAGCCAACCTTAACTACATTCTTCTCACAAGAACCCAACAACTTCTGTGCGCCGCCGCGAACGAACCGTCGTCGGCCCAGAATTGACAGGGCGGATGATCATGGCCAACATCAATCCAGCCACGCACAGGATCGCCTGACTGCGAAGCGGATAATCCAGAACCGACTGCATAAAGAGCATCACGAAAACAGCCCCTGGTGCCAAATCGATGATGCCACGACTGCTAACGGCCCGCAACATCGCCGAAACGATTACTGCCAACCATCCAATCAGCAGCGCGATACCGAAGACCCCCGATTCCAGCGTCAGTTCCAGATAATCATTATGGGCACGTCCAGCACGATGAGGCGCAAGATTTTCCAGCGATTCGTCAACCTGAAAAACCTCATCAAAGGTCCCCACCCCACTACCAACGGGCCAATAGCGACGGATTGCCGACCGCGTATCGCTCCAAATCGCTGGACGCTCGTCGTTGAGGTTCTCGAAACGCGCAAAGCTCTGCTGGACACGATCGACTTGCGCGCCCCCCCACACTACACAGCCTAAACCTAGACAACTCAACAGCATGGCCATCCCGAAGCGCTTTCGGCCGACGCGATGCGCCATGACAAAATAAATCCGCACCAACAGGCAAACGAATGGCACCACCCCGATCAGCATACCCGATCGCGAACGGGTGAGAAACAGACCGATCAGAAGCAACAAGCCGCAACCCCCAACCGAAAGCACAAGGCTCGGCCGCATCCGGACCTCCGGCAGCGCGCAAATCAGAGCCACCAGAGCGATGTCGAGGAACAAGGCGGCGGTATTATGGTTTGCAAACGTGCCCTGCAACTCCTGCGAACCGTAAGCCTCCGCAAAGAAAACGAACATCCGGTTCCCCGTAGCCAGTTGTGGCAATCCAATCAGCACACTGAGCGCACCAGCCATAGCGATCAATACTAGAAACTGGCGGCGGTGCTGCGCCGAGGAGTCACGCGCGAGTATGAGAATCGCCAGCGGCGGCAGCATCGCCAGGAACGCCACGGCCGTCCTACGCATGTCGAGCGAGAACGGGAACCATTCGTCCTGGCGCCCGATCAGTGTAAGCGACTGCTCCACCATCTCGCGGCCAGGCAGCGCCCGCCAGATCGACGGCGGCAGCGGTACGATCTGCAACAACGGCAGAAGCAAGGTCGCGACCACCAGCACCACAAAATACCGCGGCGAACTGCGCAGAAAATCGGCAAAAGCCGATGCATTCACCGCGATCAACGCGATGGCCGCAAGCTGGACAAGGAGATTGTAAAGGCCTGCACCGCCGCCGCCGCCGCCAAAGATGACGCCTACCAGGACAAGCGCCATGGCCTGCGCCACGCGACGCCCCTGCGCTTGCGACAACGCCCCCGCCAAGCCCGGAACGTGCCCGACTGCAGGACGGTTTTGCCTCCCACTAACAATTGGTGACCCGGACAGAGCTTCACCTCGAAAGTTGGAAAAATCGGCAGATCAGGGAGATCAGGTCGGAATCGCAACCATGACGGTTCCGACCTGATGTCTCATCAACACGCGAAGGAAAAAATCTTACTAAACCGATGAAGCAACCGGGCAAGACCCGCATGCACGTCAGAATAATAAAACACATGATTCGCTGAACGAATCCAAAGGCGTCATGTAAAAAGCCCTGCCCTCGAAAAATCGGGGGCAGGACCTTTCAGAAAGTCGAAGCGATCAGGCGCCGTTCGACTTGTTGTCGCTCTTGGTCGCCTCGACGACACCCCAGGTCGCGAGACCCAGAGCAATCGCGCCGAGAACGAACACGCCCGGAGCAGCCTTCTGCTTGGCCTGAACCGGAGCCGAGCTACGCACGCCAACGCCCGAAAGGGTTGCAGCCTTGGGCAGCGCAGCCGAAGCAGCGGTACCGGCCTGCGCGGCGATCGGGGCAAAAAGGAGACCGGCAGCAGCCACCACCGGCATGACATTCTTGAGCTTCATGAAACCTCCATGACGTTACGTACTATAGACTAATAGCACTTATTCCTATACCGCAGCGCACAATGCAACGCAATATAATACCGACATTATTCAAGACCCCGGCGAGTTTGGTCGCATTCTTGGCGCTCTTCGTCGCACCGGTCGCCGAAGCCGCCGAGGCCCATCCGTGGCCCGTCACGTTGCGCGAGCAGATGGCTCGAATCGCCGATATCGGCTTTCGCCTCGACCTTGCGGCAGCCCCGCTATGTCACTCTACAATGTCGGGAATCGGCCTCACTCTCGACCATATCGGCGCTTATCAAAAAAGCGATCAGGTCGCCGTCGCGCAATTGCTCGGAATGACCGATTCACCGCAGATTGCCGCCATCGCGAGCGGCAGCCCGGCGGATATGGCCGGCCTGCGCGTCGGTGACGATCTGCTAGCCATCGACGGCGCGTCCACAGATTCGCTTTTCGCGGATACGCAGAATCCATCTTTGTTTTCCGACGCCCTGGAAGAACGTCTCGGGGCGACACCGCCCGGTCGCGCAATTCATCTGCGCCTGCGCCGCGGCGGTCAGGAACGCGAAGCCACGGTGCACCCCATCCCGATCTGCAGCGCCCGCTTCCTGATAAAGACAAACAAGGGCATAGATGCCTTCAGCGACAGCAAAAATGTTGCTATTTCCAGTAGCCTGATCGAATTTTCGCAAAACGACGACGAATTGGCCCTCGTTGCCGGGCATGAATTGGGACACGTCGTCAATCAGGATGCTGACGCAAGGGGACTGAACGACCGCCGCCGCATGGAAGATCGTGCCGACCTGCTCGGCGCCGGACTGGCCCGCTGCGCGGGCTATGCCCCTGCCCGCGGGGTCGAATTCTGGTTGCGCTACAATGCCCAGGACTGGCTGCGCCTGTTCCGATCCCCCAGTCATCGATCGCCGAAATCACGAGTAAAATTGATGCGCGAGTATGCCCTGAACGGCCCCTGTCCTCCGACCGTCGGACTTGTCGGACAGGTCGCCGGTAACGGGCGCTGACAGCTTGGCAGCCCTCGGCAAGATGTCTAGTCAGGGTATCCGACAAGTTCGGAAGCCGAATTGGACGCTCCCTCACATCTTTATCAACCGGGCACACCGTGGCTGCCCGGTTCCGAAAATCCGCTTACGGTCATGGAGACACCCGAAAGTGCACAGTTCACCTAAGTCCCTCGGCCTCGCCGTGCTGCTCGCCGGCACATTCATGTCAGGCTGCACGTCAACAACGCACAATCCGAACCTCCCCCGGGGCGCGGCAGCCTACGAGGTCATTCCCCCAACGGTCAGCCAACCGAGCACTTACAGCATCGTGCCGGCCGATACCCTGCAAGTGCGTGTTGTCGGCGAACCCGATCTTTCGGTCGAAAAGGCCCTGGTCGATGATGCCGGCTTCATCCACGTGCCCGTGGCCGGGGAAATCAAGGCAGCCGGGCGAAGCGCGCCCGAAGTCGCCAACGACATCACCGAGCGACTGCGCCGCAAGTACATGCGCGATCCGCAAGTCGCCGTTTCGGTCGATGAACTGGCACTGCGCTACGTCTCGGTGGAAGGCGAGGTCAACAAGCCAGGCGTCTATGAACTGTCGAAGAATGCCACATTGCTTTCGGCGATCGCGCGAGCAGAAAGTCCGCTGGTCACGGCCAAGCTCGACGAAGTGGTGATTTTCCGCACGATCAACGGCCAGCGCATGGCCGCACGCTTCAACCTCAAGGACATCCGCACCGGCGTCGCGCCCGATCCCGTCATTCTGGATGGCGACGTCGTGATGATCGGCAACTCCGTCATCAAGGGCCTGTGGCAGGACTTCCTGAAGGCCGCGCCAGTGTTCAACGCCTTTGCGGTCATCAGCCGCAACTAAATCCAGGTGCGATCACCTTCTGCTTCGGACAGCGCGAAAGGCCACAGTCCTGAGGCCGTTGATCCGAAGACGTGAGACCGTTGATCCGATGCGTTCGGATCAACGGTTCCGCCTCCCCTACCCGGGCGGCGCCCTATTGTGCCAGCAGGCGCTCGTCCTTCAGATGCCCGCGTAATCGCGATACCACTCGACGAACCGCGGCACTCCGATTTCGATGGGCGTGGACGGCACATAGCCAGTGTCGTGCGTGAGCGCGGCAATGTCCGCAAACGTGGCATGAACGTCGCCCGGCTGCATCGGCAGCAGATCAAGCACGGCCTTCACGCCGCAGGCCTCCTCCAGCACTTCGATCAGCCGCATCAGATGCTCGCTGCGGTTGTTGCCGATGTTGTAAAGCGCATGCGGCTTGACGCTGCCGCCAGCCTTGGGCGCTCCGTCATCGACGGGAGGCCGGTCGAGACACGCCAAAACCCCGGCCACGATGTCATCGATATAGGTGAAGTCCCGATACATCTCGCCGTTGTTGAAGACCTCGATCGGACGCGCGGACAGCATGCGCTCGGTAAACTTCCAAAGCGCCATGTCGGGCCGCCCCCAGGGGCCGTAGACCGTAAAGAAGCGAAGCCCCGTCAAGGGGATACGGAACAGGTGAGCATATGTCTCGCTCATCAGTTCATCGGCCTTCTTGGTGGCCGCATAGAGCGAAACCGGATGATCGACCCGGTCCTCGACCGCAAAGGGCAGCTTTTCATTGCCACCGTAAACCGAACTCGAACTGGCATAGACCATGTGCTCGACCTTTCGGGCGCGGGCGATCTCCAGCATGTTGACGTGGCCGGCCAGGTTGGAGGCCACGTAGGCCTGCGGGTTTTCCAGCGAGTAGCGCACGCCCGCCTGCGCGCCGAGATGAACGATCCGGTCGAAGCGATGCGGCTCAAGCGCCCTCGCCAGCGGGTCCATGTCGGCAAAATCGAGCGGGAGGAACGTGAACAGGTTACCGTGACGGGCGTGCAACCGGTCGCGCCGCGCTTCCTTGAGCGAGACCGCATAGTAATCGTTCATCGAATCGATGCCGATCACCGGGATTCCCCGCGCCATCAGGGCGTCGGCGACCGCCGCCCCGATAAAACCCGCGGCGCCGGTCACGATCGTCGGATAGTGGGACAAACTCGAATACTCCGGTCAGGTTCAGTCGCAGGCCGATCGCTTTTGCGCCAAGCGCCTCGGGGCAGCAAGACCATGCGACTTCGATACGCGATTGCGGCATGCGACGGCAGAAATAGAAGCCGCCAGTCGTGAATAAACATTACGATTTCATGGCTATTGGCGCAGGCTTGAAGTATTTGACGCGGCGCAGCACGTTGCCATACCGCAATGATCGGTACTCGTGGAAACCGGCGCGCGGACATCGGCCGCAAGATGCCGACAGGAACGAACGGAGAAATATGAGCAGCAAGCTTCCCGTCCTCGTCACCGGTGGCGCCGGCTATATCGGCAGCCACGCGGTGCTCGCACTCAAGGACGCCGGCTGGCCGGTCACCGTCATCGACAATCTGGTCACCGGCTTCCGCTTCGCCGTGCCCGAAGGTGTCGCGCTCTATGAAGGCGATATCGAGGACAGCGCGCTGCTTGCACGCATATTCGCGGAACAGGGAATCCAGGCGATCATGCATTTCGCGGGCTCGGTCGTTGTCCCGGAATCGGTCGAGAACCCGCTGAAATATTATTACAACAATACGGCCAAGAGCCGCAGCCTGATCGAAGCGGCAGTCAAGGCCGGGGTGCCGCATTTCATCTTCAGCTCGACCGCGGCAACCTATGGCATACCCGAAGTCTCGCCGGTGCAAGAGGACAGTCCAAAGCTTCCGATCAATCCCTACGGCATGTCCAAGCTGATGACCGAAATCATGCTGGGCGATGTCTCCCGCGCCCATCCGCTCAACTTCTGCGCACTGCGCTACTTCAACGTGGCCGGCGCCGATCCGCAGGCGCGCACCGGCCAGTCCACCGCCGGCGCCACGCATCTCATCAAGGTCGCCGTCGAGGCCGCGCTGGGCAAGCGCAGCCATGTCTCGGTGTTCGGCACCGATTTCGACACGCCCGACGGAACCGGCGTGCGTGACTACATCCATGTCTCCGACCTTGCCGCCGCGCACGTGCTGGCGCTTGAGGCCCTGATCGCCGAGCCCACCCGGTCACTGACGATGAATTGCGGCTACGGCCGCGGCTTCTCCGTGCTTGACGTGCTCGACGCGGTGGACCGCGTCACCAACCTCCAGATCGAGCGCCGCATCGAAGGGCGCCGCGCCGGCGATCCCGATGCACTGATCTCGGACAACAGCCGGATCAAGGCCACCCTGCCCTGGCAGCCGCGCTACGCCGACCTGCCAACCATCGTCGAGCATGCCCTCGCCTGGGAACGCAAGTTGAGCGAGATTCGCGCAGAGCCCGCCTGAAACGGCCCGCCTCAGCGAATGAACAAAAGCGCGTGGCCGGACCCAAGTCCGACCACGCGCTTTTGTTTTCGTTCCATCGCACCCTCCGGCGGCGCCATGCCGCCAGAGGGATCTATACCAAGCTGCGTGGAGCTTGAGCTCATCGCAGGTTGGTTAAACCCGCGCGGCGCCTGAGCGTACCAAGCTGCTGATGCGTCAGCATCACGGCAGCTTGGAATTCATCAGAACGCGACACTGAGCGAGGCGCGCAGCGAATAGGACGTGTTGGTGCTCGACTGTTCGGTCCGGGCCGCGATCTTCCACGTGAAGTCGTAGCCGCCCGCCAGCACCGCGGCTTCACCGATCCACGCGCCCTTGAGGCTTTCCGGCGTGATCGTGAAGCTCTCGCCCGCATCGTAGCTGTCGCCGCCGTTGAAATAGGCGGTCGTGCTGCCGAGGTTGCCGGCCAAGATCTCGCGGCGTCCAGCCTCGAACTGGAAGGTCAGCGGGTGCCAGTCGGGCGAGATCGAACCCAGCGAGTACGAGGCGGTCAGCGTCGGCGTGACAGTGGTCTCCTTGCTGGTCCGGCTCGCGACGGTCAGCGCCATGGCATCGCTGTCGGCGGTTTCGCTGTAGCCGTTTTCCTTCAGCCAGTACTGCTCCAGTTCCAGCTTGGGCTTGAGGAACAGGCGGCGCGACATCTGGAACTTGTACGAAGCCCCGGCGAGGCCGGAGAGCAGCCAGCCGTTCCACTTGCCATCGGCATCATACGTGAAATCGGTATCGTCGATGGTGCCAGTATAGGTGCGCGTCGAATCGATCGAGATGCGCGAGGCCCCCAGACGGGCCCAGGCCATCAGCGGGCCCGAGGCGGTGCGCCAGAACACGCCAAAGTCGTGCTGGCCGACATCGAGATTTCCGCTGCCGCCGTTGTCCTTCACATTGCCCTGAAGCCAGGCATAGGACACGCCCACGTAACCGATATCGAGGTGCCGCTCGAACCCGGCCGAGATGCCCCAGCCGCTGCTCTTGTAGCCAGCGGTGCTGCCCGCATCCTTGCTGTTGCGCCAGTAGAGCGGCTCCAGCCAGCCGCCGACGTCCGAGATATCGAACATCGTCGTCTCGTCGGAAAGGTGGCGTGCGACAAGACGGTCGGCAGTGGTGACCGCATCGAAGATGCCACCCGCATGGTCGGGCAGCAGCGCCGAAACCTGCTTCTGCAGAGTCGCCGAATCCTCGACCTGCAACAGGCTCTCGGTGATCTCGTCGTCGTTCTGGGCCGTCTGGTAGATGGCGTTCCAGCCTGACGCCTCGCTCTTGGTCAGGCCGAGTTCGTCGGTCGTCTTGCGCTCGATGGTCAGGTAGATGTTGTTGGCATCGCTCGTGACATCGCCGTTGTAGATGAACGGCAGGTCGGTGTCGGTCGAATCGAGCGAGCCTTCCACGTTGAGGTTGTCGGCGGTGAGGACCGTGTAGGTTCCCTCGGCGGTGCCGAGATCGGACACCGTCGCGGTGACCTTGGCGCCATCTTCCAGCGTTGCATTGGTCACGGTGAAGAGCGAGCTCTTGCCGTCCTCCACATAGACGCCGAGCGATCCGCCGGACGCCACCGTCAGCGTACCGAAGCTGCTGGTATCGGTATCGTTGGCCGTCAGCTTGGCGCCGCTGTTGACGGTCACGGCAAGGTTGTCGGCATCCGAGAAGGTGCCCGAATAGACCGACGAATCCGAAAGCGTCAGCGTGCCGGTCTCGCCGGCAAAGTCCATGTTGCCGGTGAACGTGGACGTCCCCGCGAGCGAAGCCGTCGCCGTTCCGGTGCCGAAGTAGAGGTCACCGGTATAGGCCGCATTGCCCGAGAGCGAGAAAGTATCGTCGCCTGCACCGAAGTAGGTGTCGCCGATGATGGTGCCGGTCGATGCGCTCAGCGTATCGTTACCCGAGCCCAGGAGAATGTTGCCCTTGATGCTGGCGTAGACCGTCGGGTCGGTATCGGTGTCGTTGTCCTCGAGATACTCCGCACTGGTCTCGGCGTCGTCGTCGTTGAGGTACTGGTTGACCGTTACGCCGGTGGTGTTGGCTGACAGGTCGATCGCGGTCAGCGTGTCGGTGCTCGAACCGGTGGCCGAAATGTAGCCGGTGTTGTTGATCGTCGTCAGCGTGCCGGACAAGTCGCGGATCGCGGTCGCGACACCTTCGCCCGGGGAGGAGATCACCGCCGCGATCGTGCCCGAGTTGTACAGGCTGGTGACCGAACTGCCCTCGTTGATGAGCAGCGCGGTGGCTTCCGAATCGTAGGTGGTGGCGCTCAGGGTACCGGTCACGCCGATGCCGTCGGTGAAAGTGACGTTGCCCCCCTGGCCGCCGATCACCACCCCGTAGGCATTCGTCTTGGAATAGTACGAATTGGCGCTTACGGTCCCGTCGATCGCCAGCGAATACGTGCCCGAATTGCTGGAAACCCCGCCGATCGTGATATCGCTGGTTCCGCCGATCTGGATCGCCGGCGAAGTTCCGTAGGACGTGATCGAACCGGTGCCGGTGTCATCGTCATCATCGTCGGGATCGGGCGCCGTCACGTAGATGCCGCCATCCACGTTGCCGTTGATCTCCACCGCTGCCGCGCCCGTTCGCAGCGCGGCGCGGGAAAGCACGAGGGTGTCGCCGTCGTCATCGGTGAAGGACGTGGCCTGGGAAACGGCGCCCTCGATGATCACCGAGCCCGAAACATCGCCATTGACGACCAGGTCCTGCGCTCCTGCCCCCACCACGGTGACGGTACCGTCGAGGGTTATGTCGCCGTCGACCGCCTGCGTCGAGATGCCGACCGAATTGTCACCGAGCACCTTGATGGTCCCGGTATTGGTGATGTTGCCGACATAGTCCGAATCGACCACGATGCCGCCCGAGTTCAACCCTTCGACCGTGATCACCCCGGCATTGCTGATGGAGCCGCTGGTGGTCGCCCCCGAAAGCACATGAATGCCGTAACGGTTGCTTGCCGATGCAATGGCGCCGTCCGCGTAACCGTCGCTGTTGTCGTCGTCCGGAACGAAGTCTTCCTTGACGGCGATGGTCGCATCCTCGCCCACCGTCACGGTCGAGGTGGTGCCGGCATTGACGGCGATGCCGGTCGCACCGTCCGCGCCACCCAGCGCGAGCCCGCCTTCGACGTCCACGGCATTGTTGCTGTCGACGGTGATGGCATTACCGCTGGACAGCGTGATCGTGCCGGCGTCGGTGACGGTGACGTCGCCTGCGGTAGAGGTCACTTGCGCCGTGGTCGTGTCGGTCTTGACAGTGGTGGCGGCAAGGGTCGGGCTGGTGACGAGAGCCAGCACCAGCGCCCCCAGGCTGGTCGATGAATGAAGCGAATTCATAATGTTAATCGCACTCTTTCTTGGAGAAAATCGAACGCCGGGGACCGGTCAGGTGGCGATGCCGATCAGCGCACTGCCGGTGTATCCGGCCGATACGCTTCCGGTGAGGCTCGGGGTCATCTGGGCCAACTGCGCCGAGGTGTTGTCGCCGAACACGTTATCGGACGAGAGCGAGATCGCGTTGTAGTTGGCGATGCTCGAGGTGTAGCGTGTGTCGCCCGAATAGATCGCGGTGTTGACCGCAGCCGGCATCGCCAGCTGCGAGATCAGGCTCGCAGTCCGGCCGGTGCTGGTGCTGGCAAGACCATCTGTGAAGACCTCGAAGTGAATGTGCGGCCAGCGGCCCGAGTAGCACCCGGGGTAGATCGTCGTGAACGTGACCTTGCCCTCGCTGTCGGTGACCTGCACCCCGCGAAGGTAGCTTTCGGTGGTTATGCCGCTCGAATAGAGCGAATAGCGGCCATAGGCATCGCAGTGCCAGATGTAGATGGCCGCCCCTTCGATGGCCGAACAGCCGTTGTTGACGTCGACCAGCTGCAGCGTGATGTCGAGCTGGACGCCGGTGGCCGTCGTGGTCGAATTGATGAAGCTGGAGCGGATGTCAGAGCGCTCGACACCGCTGACCGTCAGGACGTTCGAGGTCGAGCCGCTCGAAGAGTTGGTGCCGTCGGCCGGATAGGGTCCATTGGTTTCGGAAGCGTCGGCGACGCAGGAGGACGAGGTATCGCCAGAGGTCGACGAAGTGCTGGTCGTCGAACTGCCGGTGGTGGAGCCTGAGGACGAGGATGTCGACGTGGTCGACGAAGTGGAGCTCGAAGAACCGGAGCTCGAACCCGATGAATCGTCGCCGCCGCAGGCCGCCACCGTCACTGCCGTACCGGCACTGGCCAGGAACGCCAGCGCGCGCCGCCGCCCCATCAGCCTTTCGCGAATTACGCCGAGATCGTGAACCAGTCCGCGGTCATGATCGTCAACGCCCTGCTCCCGGCCTTCCGGCCCCTCTCCGTGATGCGCCAAGACAATCTCCCTCGCGTTCGCACCGCCCCGACCGGATTGGGTCGGGCCACGGGACACTCGGGAGCAGGACTGGAAGCCGGCCTTTGCGGCAAGATTTCACAAGAATTTCAACAGTATAACCAAATATTTCGGTCTACTGCGCATTCCCTCCGGGCACGACAGCAGGAATCACGGAAGGGACGAACAGATACCCTTCGTTGCGCACGGTGCGAATGATGTCGCCGCCGCCGTCGCCATCGGAGAGCTTGCGGCGCAGGCGCGAGAGCTGGACATCGATCGCCCGGTCGTAAAGCTCGCTGTCCTCGCCGCGCGACCAGTCGAGCAATTGATCACGGGTCAGAACCCGGCGCGGATGCTCGGCAAACGCCCGCAGCAGGCGGAATTCGCCATCGGAAAGGGAAATGAGCTTGCCGGTCGGATCAAACAGCAGGCGCAGGCCCAGATCCATGCGCCAGCCGGCGAACCGCAGGACTTCTCCGGAATTCACGTCTTCGGCGACCGGGACAAATTCGCTGCGGTCGGACACGATCGTGAGCACGGGAGCCGACGCCCCCTGAACCGGGGCACGGCGGCGCAGCACGGTGCGAATGCGCGCAAGAAGCTCCCTGGGATTGCAGGGCTTGGCAAGGTAGTCGTCCGCGCCCATCTCGAGCCCGACGATACGATCCACATCGCTGCCCACCGCCGAAAGCATGATAACAGGCGGCGCATCAGGCCCGAGCTGGCGCAAGGCGGTCAGTCCATCCTCGCGCGGCATCATCACGTCGAGCACGATCAGGTCAAAGCGCTCCTGCGCCAGCAAGGCGCGCATGGCTTCGGGATCGGCCGCCGTTTCGGTTGCATATCCATGCTTGCCGAGAAACTCGCCGATCAGCGAACGAATGCCTTCATCGTCATCAACGATGAGAATGCGGGTCTGCAGGTCCATCGAGGGTTGTTCTAGGATCATTGCACCCCAATAGAAACCCCGTGTTCCAGCCACATTTCAGTCGGATCGGCAAATTGCAACATCCTGCAACATGACTGCAACCACAGCGAAATCGCCGGGCAAACTCCAGCGGCGACCTAGCCTCCCATGAACTATCCAGTTCGCCAGGTCTCGACCCACGGGGCAGGCGGCCTCGGGTTACCGGCATCCCCCGCCGCGCCCGAACGCCACCAGCCTGCCTTTTGGGCAACCGGCAACGCCGTCCGTCACGCTACCGCCAAGGCGCCGGACGGTGCCGGGGCCACCGACGCCGCAGGTCACGTAGTCGCACCCGCCCTGCCCGTCGGTGGTCCCGGATTTTTCCGAGCCATATCGCACACGCTCGGTTCATCTTCATTGCTGCATGGGGGAAGCACGGTGGACGGTCCGCGAAATGTAACATCACAGTGCTACGCGCCTCCGCAAACCAGCCTTGGTCCGCACGCCTGCCGATCGGACCGGAGCGAACAGTATTGCCTTCCAGCCTCGGATCAGGGGACACGATTGCTGGAATGGACCCGGGGTGACCGTCTCCGCCACGCGGCTTCATGCCGCTGGGCGGGGACGCGGAGCGGGTTCGAAAGGGACGTGTCCCTCTCTTTCGAGCCCGCTCCGCAACTTGCATCGCCAGCCCGCGATGACATGGCTTCGGCTCGAATTCGCAGTCAATCCGTGGCAAGGCCGCGATCATGACGCTGCCACGCCTCACCAACCGAATCGGCCTTCCACTGGCGATCCAGATGATCGCCATTCTCGTCTGTGCGCTGATCGGCGCGCAACTGGTGACGCTCGGGCTGACGGTGATCCTTCCGCCCAGCCCGACCGCGCGCTGGAACATCGATGATGTTGCCCGCGCCTTGCGCGGCAGCGACGCCGATGGCGAGGTGCTCGATCGCCTCGAGCGTAAGACGATGATCGGCCCGCCGGACGTCAGCGGACAGGGCTGGCTGGTATCCGAATCCTCGCGCGAGGCACTGGCGAACCGGCTCGACCGGCGCAGTGAAGACGTGGTTCTCGCCTTCTACACACAGCTTCCGGTGGGCGGGGTCGCCGTCCCTGCCAAGTCCCGCTCGCCGCTGGCCATCCGTGACAATCCGGCCGCACCTTCGGCCCTGTCGACGATGCTGGTGGGCAAGGCCGACGCCCAATCGATCCCGGGCGGCCCGCCGGCCGGCGGCATGCCCGGCCCGGCCGGCATGCCCGGGGGGCATTTCCCCGGAGGCCAGTTCCCCGGCGGCCGCCCCGGCGGTCAAATGCCCGGCGCCCAGTTGCCCGGCGGGCGCCTGCCGAGCGGCAGGCTCCCGGGCAACCATGTCCCCGGCGGACAGATCGGGGGCGGGCAGATCGGCGGCGAAAGGCCGTCCGGCCTACCCGCGCCCAGCCAGGCTGGCGGGTCACAGGCTGGCGGAACACAGGCCGGCTCTCCCGGTGGGAGCCCGGGCGTGCCTGGCGGAACCAATGGCGGTAGTTCCGGCAGTGGCGGCACTCCTGTCGGCAACTTCCCCGGAAATGGGCAAGGCCAGGGCATCGGTCAGGAGGGCGTCCGCCCCGGCGGTTTTGGCGGCCTCGGCAATCACGGCATTGGCGGCATCGGTACCGGCGGCATTGGCCGCATCGGCGGCCAGGTGCCAGTGCTTCCCGGCATCGGCGAACTGCCCCGGACCACACAGGCGAGCTCCGCGCCGGCAGCGACGGCAACAGCCACATCTCGCGCGCTCAGCGACCCGCCGCGCATGACCGTCCCGGTGATCCCGCTGGCGGCACCCTCGCCATCTGCCAGCGAAACCCTACAAGCGCCGACAACGCCCCGCACCGGGCAGCCCGCCCCCGCGGTACCCGGGACGCCGCAGCCGATCCCGTTCCGCCATGCCGCCGGCACCCTGTTCGACCTCACCTCGCCCCCCTTCATCGAGGGCGACTTCGTGGCCGCGCTGCGTCGCCCCAATGGCCAATGGGTCGCGGTCGCCCCCCGTGCCGAGCCGTTCCCCAATGCCTGGCAGAAGCGCGTGATGCTGTGGTTCGCACTCAGCCTCGCCATCGTCAGCCCGCTCGCATGGCTGTTCGCCCGTCGCATCGTCCTGCCGCTGCGCGATTTCGCGCGCGCTGCGGAACTGCTCGGACGTGACCCTTCGGCAACGATCCTGCCGCTGTCGGGCCCTGCCGAAATCGGCCGCGCCGCCAATGCCTTCAACCAGATGCGCAATCGCCTGCGCGCCTTCGTGGACGACCGTACCGCCATGGTCGGTGCGATCAGCCACGACTTGCGCACCCCGCTCACGCGGCTGCGCTTCCGCATCGAGGACGTGCCGGATGAGCAGCGCGACGGGCTTCTCAAGGAAGTGACCGAGATGGAAGCGATGATCAGCCAGGTCATCGGCTTCATCCGCGATGCCTCGACACCGGGCGCGCGCGAACGCACCGACTTTGCCGAGCTGATCTCAAGCAGCGTCGCCGATGCACAGCTGGTCGGCGGCGACGTCATCATCGAACACAATACCCATATCCCGGTCGACGTCGATCCGGTCGGCATCCGCCGCCTGCTCGACAACCTGCTCGAGAACGCGATCAAGTACGGTGAGCGCGCCCGCGTGCGCGTGAGCCTGAATGACGGCGAGGCCGTAGCCGAGATCGTCGATACCGGCCCCGGTATCCCCGAAGAGGAATACGACCGCGCCTTCGAACCGTTCTATCGGACCGATTCGGCGCGTAAATCGGGCCAGAAGGGCTCCGGCCTCGGCCTGGCAGTGTGCCGTTCGATCGCCCGCGCCCACGGCGGCGACGTCAGCTTCGCCCATTCCGGCGACGGGTTCATCGTGCGTGTCGCGGTGCCTGCCGCCTACGATCCGAGCCTGAAAGCCGTAGCCTGATGTTCGCCAGACTGGTGTGCCGCCCGCTGCTGGCGGGAATTATTACGGTGTGCGCGCCCGGCGCGGTCTCTGCCCAGGAAACGAGCGTGCCGGCCGCGCTGCCATCCGAACCCGCGGCCGACGTCACCTCCGCATCAGCGACCGAGGCGAGCGCCCCGGCCAGCGCTGCCGGCACGGGCGCCCAAGACGGAGACACCGTCCCTCCTGGCAATTCCAAGCCGTGGAGTTTCGCGCTGGCCGCCGGAGTCAGCAACCGCGATCAGGGCTCCGACGGATCCTGGCAATCGCTGGCGCTGACGCGCCAGATCGGCCGTGGCTACCTGCGCGGTGCACTGATGCGCTATCACGGCACGCTCCTTCAGGCGAACACCGCGTTGCCCTCGGACTATCTTGTCGGCACCATCGGCGCCGGCGGCAATTTCGACAACTGGGTCGTCGACGGCTGGATCAGCTATGGCCATCAGGATTACGGGCGCATCACCAGCGACAATGGCAGCGTCCCCCGCGACAGCACCGGCGCCTCGGGCAGCCGCTACTATTCTGTCGGCGGCGATTTCGGAAAGGTGATCCCACTCGCCACACGCTGGTTCGCAACCCCGACAGCAACGGTATCCTACGCCCACGGCCGGTTGCTGCACCCTGCGCCGGACGGCACCGGCCTGGTCGATCTGGAGACCGACGAGCCGACCTGGAGTTCGGCGGCGACCTTGCGCGTCGATCACGCCTTCGGCCAGAACGCCAATCAGTACGTCGGCCTTTCGGTCGCACGTGCCTGGACCAGCAATGCCCTGTCCGAAGTCGTCGTGCGCGACTATCACGACGTCGCCTATGCGGCACGCACCGGCCTCCTGCCGGCGCGCCACACCGCCGACGGCTGGTGGGAAGTCGGCGTCACGGCCAACATGCGGATAACCGATAGCCTGGGCATCGACCTCTACGCCACGCGCAGCATCGGCGCGATCGCCGGCAATACGACTTCGGCCGGAATTTCGCTGCGGCGCTCGTTCTAGGCGGCGTGGACAAATTCCTGGAGGTCACGACCGGAGGAAAAACCAGTCAATTCAAGGAGATGAGTCGCAGGACTATGTCGATAGCTCAAGCCGAACCGACGCCGAAGTGGCGGGTTTTGGTCCGGCCCCTTCGGGGTAGCCCCCATGTGCACCCCGGCAGCGTTGCACGGCCTTGAAAGAGAACCACTCTTCCCGCGTCCGCGCGCCTCGCCGGGGGGCACATGGGGGCTATCGTGACCTCGAGGAATTTGGTCCAAGCCGCCCAGACCGTAAACTGTCCTGTCCCGCAAAGAGACGGTGGTCAGGAATGTCGCGAAAGTGGCTTGCGTGATCGTCTGCCAGGGCCGCTAGTCTCGGCGCCATGAACCGCCTCGCCCGAATCGCCGTCGTCGTCATCGCCTCTGCGGCCCTTCCGGCCGCACTGCTGCAGGTAGAGGCCGTGCCGCCCGCCTCGTCCGGTCCCTCGGCCACAGCGCCCTACACCGTGGTCGAGACCGGGCGCAGCTACAGCCGCCTGCAGGACGCGGTGGACGCCATCGGTGACGCGCACGGCACCATCCGCTTCGCCTCGATGCGATTTGCCGACTGCGCGGTGCAAAGCAAGGGAGACGTGACCTACCAGGCGGCAGTGCCGGGACAGTCGATCCTCGACGGTGTCACCTGCGAGGACAAGGCCGCGCTGGTGCTGCGCGGGCGCAGTGCCCACGTGGACGGCATGGTCTTTGCCAACATCCACGTCGGCGATAAGAACGGCGCGGGCATCCGCCTCGAACACGGCAATCTCACCGTCACGCAGTCCTGGTTCCGCGACAGCGAGCAGGGCCTGCTGACCGGCGACGATTCGCTGGGCACGATCATCATCGACAAGTCCACGTTCAGCCGCCTCGGCACCTGCGAAGGTTCAGGCTGCGCGCATTCGATCTACGTCGGCAATTACGGCACGCTCACCGTCACCCGCACCCGTTTCGAGGCGGGCACCGGCGGACACTACCTCAAGAGCCGCGCCTCCGGGATCGCGGTTGCCGATTGCAGCTTCGACGATTCGGCCGGGCGCGGCACCAACTACATGATCGACCTGGCCGACGGCGCGACCGGTCGGATCGTCGGCAACTGGTTCGTACAGGGGCGCGACAAGGAGAACTACTCGGCCTTCATCGCCGTCGCTGCCGAACACCGCAACCACACCTCGCAGGGCCTGCTGGTGGAGGCGAACGACGCACGCTTTGCCCCCGGAATCGACCGCAAGAGCGCCTTCGTCGCCGACTGGTCCGGCGATCCGGTGAAACTGGGCGCCAATGCCCTCGGCCCCGGGCTGGTCCGTTACGAAAAGCGATGACGCCGCGGCTGCCCGCACTGCAGCCATGGCAGAAACTGTCGCAAGGTTGAAACACCCCGGGCCCCATAGTGCGCATCTGGAGCGGCCGTACGGTTGCCTTGATTTTCGCGCCTGACCTAGACTTCCCGGCGCGGTGTCACCCCCCGTGCGGACGCGATCTTTTGCTGCGTTTTCAACAAGACGCGGCGTGTCCGGCCTATCCATAAGAAGTCCGCGAGTCCCCCACTCGCGGAACGCAGCAAGGAGAGATCCGATGCAGACCATGCGCGCAGCCGTTGCCCGCGAATACGGCGCCCCCCTCACCATCGAGCAAGTGCCGATCCCGACCCCCGGCCCCGGCGAAGTGCTGGTGAAGGTTGTCGCCAGCGGTGTCTGCCATACTGACCTTCACGCCATCGACGGCGACTGGCCGGTCAAGGCACCGCTGCCGCTGATCCCGGGCCATGAAGGCGTGGGCCACGTCGTCGCGCTCGGTGCTGGCGTTACCGATCTCAAGGAAGGCGATGCCGTGGGCGTGCCCTGGCTGCACCATGCCTGCCGCGAATGCGAATATTGCGAGACCGGCTGGGAAACGCTCTGCGAAAAGCAGGCCAACACCGGCTACTCGGTCAACGGCGGTTATGCCGAATACGTGATCGCCGCCGCCCCCTTCGTCGGCCGCCTGCCTGCCGACGTTGACTTCGTGTCGATGGCACCGATCCTCTGCGCCGGCGTCACCGTCTACAAGGGCCTCAAGGAGACCGAGGCGCGCCCCGGACAGTGGGTGGTCTGCTCGGGCGTGGGCGGCCTCGGCCACGTCGCGGTGCAATATGCCAAGGCCATGGGCCTCAACGTGATCGGCATCGACATCGGCGAATCGAAGCTCAAGCTCGCCCGTGAACTCGGCGCCGAACTCGCCTTCGACGCCACCGATCCCGATCTGGTCGCCAAGGTCCAGAAGGAAACCGGCGGCGGCGCGCATGGCGTGATCGTCACCGCCGTCTCGCGCGCTGCCTTCTCGCAAGCCATCGCCTGCGCCCGCCGCCGCGCGACCGTCAGCCTGATCGGCCTGCCCCCGGGCGACTTCCCGACCCCGATCTTCGACGTCGTGCTCAAGCGTATCACCATTCGCGGCTCGATCGTCGGTACCCGCTACGATCTCGACGAGGCCATCGCCTTTGCCGCACAAGGCAAGGTCAAGGCCAAGGTCGCCGCACGGCCGCTCGAAGAGGTCAACGAAGTGCTCGACGACCTGCGTCATGGCCGCATCGACGGCCGCGTCGCCCTTACCCTCTGAGGTCAGCCTGCTGAAAGTCGAAGGGCGCAGAGGCCGGTCCCTTGCGCCCTTCGACTTTCCTGAACCCCGCCCGTATCGCCCCTAACCGCCCCCCACCGCTTGCACGCGCGTCCCCGAGCGCCTAGCTGCACCCCATGGGAACGGTGCTTTCCACTTTCCTGCGCTTCCGCCTCTGGGCGATGCTCCTGCTGGCGGCCATCGCGCTGCAGGCGGGAGAGCCGATTCGCGCGCCGCTTGAACGCCAGCAAGGTTCGGCCTTCAGCGCCGCGACCATCGACCTTGCCCTTGCCGCGCAGCGCCGCACGGACGCTGCGACCGCACAGGCCCTGCCGCTCCCCTCACTGCCGCCCTCCCCCGCGATCGCACCGGCCATGCCCCGGCTCGCATCGCTGGCCCCGGCCAGAGCCCCGCGCCTCCGCCCGGAAGCCCGAGGACCGCCCCCGCGCGTCCATCCCGCGCGGCTGCCGGACAGCACCGCACCGCCTTTCGCCTGATCCGCCTCTCGCCGGGCGCGCACGCGTGCGCCTGCAAGAAACGCCGATTCAGGAAACGATTTCCATGTCCGATACCAATGTTGCCGCCCGCGATCGCATCGCGGCGCTGCTGAAGACCTATCCCGCACTCGACGAGGCCGAACTGACCGAGCTCCACCACCTGTTCACGTGCAAGGCCACCGCGCTCGACCTTGGCCTGCTCGCCGGCGACGCCGACATCGCCGCCCAGTTCCGCAGCTACCGCGAAGAACACCATGATCGCTTCAAGGCAAAAGACCTTGTCAACGTGACGCTGTTCGTGGGCGCGGTGGCAGCCGTGGTCGGCGCCATCCTGTTCGTGACCGCACAGTGACAAGACCCGGGGCGCGGCCGGGATACCCTCCGCGCCCCGCCCCCTCTTGCGCGGCCCGCTTGCGCGACGGGCCCAAAGCCATGCCCTAGAGGATATGCCCCGTGCGGTCCCGCTTGGTATCGAGATAGCGGGCATTGTGTGGGTTGGCCGGCAGCTTGTGCGGCACACGTTCGGCCACGGTCACCCCCACGCCCTCGAGCGCGGCGACCTTGGCCGGATTGTTGGTCATCAGCCGGATCGCGTGAACGCCCAACAGGTCCAGCATGCGCGCGGCCACGGGAAAATCGCGCGCCTCGGTCGGCAGGCCGAGACGGTTGTTGGCATCGACCGTGTCGAAGCCCTGATCCTGCAATTGATAGGCGCGCAGCTTGTTGACGAGGCCGATGCCGCGCCCTTCCTGCCGCAGATAGAGCAGAACCCCCCAACCGCCGGCCGCCGCCTCCCCGGCCATCGCCCTCAGCGCCGCGTCGAGCTGCGGACCGCAATCGCACTTGAGGCTGCCCAGGATATCCCCGGTCAGGCATTCCGAATGGAGCCGCACCAGCGGCGCGCGGTCGCCATCCTGCGTGCCGATGACCAGCGCGACATGTTCGCGCAGATCGTCGAGCGCGCGAAAGGCGACGATCTCCGCATCCTCCGCCGCCGCAACCGGCAGGCGTGCACGCGAGGCAATGACGAGATTGGAGACGTCCTTCCACGCGGCCAGATCCTCCGGCGTGACCGCCTGTGCCTCGCCCGCCGCATCCGGCGCGACAAGGAAGGCAGGCAGGATACCGGCCAGCCGCGCCAGCTCCATGGCCGTGCGCGCAGCCTCTGCGTCATCGATGTGTTCGGCCGCGAAAGGGCCCTTCATCGGGTGGACCAGATCGAGCGCGGGATCGGCAATCGCGCGTGCGGCGGCAAGATCGAAAGGCTCGGCCGCGCGAATCAGCACCGGCGCTTCCGGCACGGCCGCCTCGCGCTGGTTGGCCAGCTTGAGCGTCACCGCCCGCGCGGCGGAGATCAGCATGCGCGGTGCCGTGACACCCGGCGCAAAGCCGGTCTCGGCGGGCAACAGTGCCGAATGCTCGCCAATCCGGATCGGCCAGCCATGGCGCAGCGCATCGAGCGCCAGCGCCACCCGGCGGGAGGAGCCCTGCCCGCTCAGAGTTCGAACTCGCTGATCAGCGGCACGTGGTCGCTCGGCTGGTCCCAGCGGCGGGTTTCCTCGACAAAGCAATGCGCCCGCGCCTGCTTCGCAAGGTCGGGCGAGGCCCACATGTGGTCGAGGCGGCGGCCCTGGTCCTTCTGGCGCCAATAGCTGCGATAGGACCACCAGGAGTAATTGCGCTCCGGCGCGGGAATGAACTGGCGGCCGAGATCGACCCAGCCATGCGCGTCCTGGAAACGCCCCAGCGTCTCGACCTCGATCGGCGTATGGCTGACGACCTTGAGCAGTGCCTTGTGATCGTAGACGTCGGAGGGAAGCGGGGCGATGTTGAAATCACCGACGATCAGCGTCGGGCGGTCGATCTTGTCCGCCCAGCGCGTCATGCGTTCAAGAAAGTCGAGCTTCTGGCCGAACTTGGGATTGACCTCACGGTCGGCGATGTCGCCGCCCGCAGGGATGTAGACGTTCTCGAGGATCAGCCCCTGCCCGGCGCCCTGCAGTTCCACGCCGACATGGCGGGCCTCGCCATTGTCCTGCCAGTCATGGCGGCTGAATTCGGTAAAGGGCACTTTCGAGACGGTGGCGACGCCGTGATAGCCCTTCTGGCCATGAATCGCGCGGTGCGTAAAGCCGAGGCGTTCGAACATCTCGTGCGGGAAGAGATGCTCGGCAACCTTGATCTCCTGAAGGCACAGGACGTCGGGGGCCTGTTCAGTGAGGAAACGCTCGACCTGATCGAGACGCAGGCGGACCGAATTGATGTTCCAGGTGGCAATCTTCATGGCTCCGGCATTAGGGATACCACCCGCGAATTGCCAGAGGTGCGCGCGGGCGCTGCTGCGGTTGGGCGAAGAAAATGGAAGCGGGGCCCCTGCCTTCGCGGGGATGACGGTGGTTTTTGAACGCGAACTCCCCGAGCAACGTCCGCGTTTTTCGGGTCGAGTTTTTCGTCAGGAGGGAGCGAGAATGCTGCCGATCGAGAACCGGAGCGGAGCGGCCTATATGGCCGTGAGCACCGGATGCGCAGAGCGGTAGCGCCCAATTCTTCTGGGCGCAGCCCCGCAGAGCGGAAAAGGCGACCCGAAAAAACAAAAACCCTCGGTCCGGGGGCAGAGGACCGAGGGTTCCTGTAAGCGTTCGTCACGCTAAATCAGAAGGGCTCTTGTGAGAGGCGTGGGCAACAGGGGGGAAACCCGCCTCGAACCGTTCTGACCATTCCTATCTAGGTGCTCCTGGCTTGCTGCCAAGTGAACGGACTGAAGGATTCGGTCGCATTTTGTCGCAGACCCGGGGTAAATCGCGACCAAGCGTTTCCCCTCATCGACAGCCCGTACGGGATCGCCTCAGCGACGGTTACGCGGCCTCGGATCGTTGAACCGAAAGTCGTTGTCGCTGACCGGAACGCCGTAGCGGTGATTCGACAGCGTGATGGTGGTGCGCTGATTCTGCGAATCGAGCGCCACCCAATAAGTCAGCTCCAGGCCGCCCGGCGCCGACGCCTTGCGGGTGAAGATCAACGTGATCACGCCGTACTCGGGATGCGAGGGAACGCGCACTTCCACCGAGATGACATTGGGATTGCCGGTAGGACGGATCTTGCCGAACTGCGCGACGTCGCGCTTGGGATCGAGCAAGGCCCCCAGCGGGCTATTGCCGATCGGCCAGCGCTGCACCTGGTTGACTGCATAATCGACCATCGTCAGCGCCTTGCCGTCACCGACAATGAGCATGCGCGCGCTCTTCTCGTACTGGAAGCGAATGCGCCCGGGGCGGGCGAGCGTCAGCTGGCCGGAGACGGAACCGCCATTGCGGTCGGTCTGCAGGAAGTCGGCCTTGAGCGTGGAGATCCCGCGCAAGGCAGCCACGGCGGCCGCCAATTGCTGCTGCTCGGCAGGCGATGCCGCAAGGGCAGGCGTTGCCGGAAGGGCAGGCGTTGCCGGAAGGAGGGCAGGAACGGAAAACGCGGCAGTCCCGAGCAAAATCGGGGCAGCCGCGCCTACGCAAGAGCGAAAGATCTTGAAGGTGCGGGTCATAAGCCTCCCATTGGGTTCACAGCCTTGAACCGCACCTTAAGCACTTGGTTCCGATTCGCACCGGAACCCAAGCGATTACTTGATCTTGGCTTCCTTGAAATCGACGTGCTTGCGCACGACCGGGTCGTACTTGCGGAAGGTCATCTTCTCGGTCGTGTTGCGCGGGTTCTTCTTGGTGACGTAGAAGAAGCCGGTGTCGGCGGTCGAGACAAGACGGATCTTGACGGTTGCGGGCTTCGCCATGGCGGTTTCCTGTATCTCTCGTTTCAGCCGCCCTGGCAGGCCGGCATGTTCCGTTGAAAAATTTCAGGGCGGCAATCGAGCGCCGCCCTTCAAGGTTGCGGCCCATGCGATAGCGAGGGCCGAAAGTCAAGCGCGAGAGCCCCGATCACTCCGTATCGAAGGGTTTGATCGGCTTCAGAACGCCGAATTTCTCGCCATAAGGGGCATGATCGAGCCTTGCCATGCGAATCGGCTGCGGATCCACCTTGGTGTCGGGCAACCGGTCCAGCAGATCGCGTACGAGCGTGAGGCGCCCGATTCGCTGATCGTTGAAATCCACGACCGTCCACGGCGCATGCTTCTTGTGCGTCGCCTTGAGCATGACTTCCCGCGCCTTGGTATAGTCCTCGTACTTCTCGCGCGCGGCGACATCGATCGGCGAGAGCTTCCAGCGCTTGAGGGGATCGTCGAGCCGCTCGCGCAGGCGTTCCTCCTGGCGCTCCTGATCACAGGACAGCCAGTACTTGTAGAGCAGGATGCCGTCGTCGACGAGCATGCGCTCGAACACCGGCACCTGCTGGAGAAAGCGCTTCACTTCGGACGCGGTGGCAAAGCCCATGACCTTTTCCACCCCGGCGCGGTTGTACCAGCTGCGGTCGAACAGCACGATCTCGCCGCGCGTGGGCAAGTGCTCGATGTAGCGCTGGAAATACCACTGGCCCTGCTCGCGCTCGCTCGGTGCGGAGAGGGCCACGGTGCGGCACTGACGCGGATTGAGCTGGCCGCCGACGGCCTTGATCGCCCCGCCCTTGCCTGCGGTGTCACGCCCTTCGAACAGGACGACGATCCGCTGCCCGGTCGACGCAGCCCAGCGGGCCATGCCGACCAGTTCCTCGAGCATCGGTTCGAGCAGCTTTTCGTAGTCCTTGCGGCCGAGTTTCCTGTCGTTCTTGTCCTCGGCCATATTCGGTCAGCCTTTTGTTAGACCTTCGAAAGAAGGAACAGCGCCAATGCGCCGGCAACGATACGATACCACGCAAAAGGCGCAAAGCCGGAACGGCTGACATAGGCCATGAAGGCCTTGATGACGACCAGCGCCACCACGAACGAGACCACGAAGCCGACGCCGATCTCGCCCCAGCCGACCGGGCCGGTACCCGCCATCAGTTCGTGACGCGCGCCCAGCAGTTCCAGCGTGGTGGCGCCGATCATCGTCGGCACCGCGAGGAAAAAGCTGAACTCGGCCGCGGTGCGGCGCTCGACGCCCATCGCCAGCGCGCCCATGATCGTCGCGCCCGAGCGGCTGACGCCCGGGACCATGGCCAGGCACTGCGCCACGCCGACGCCGAGGCACTTGGCGACGGGGAGCTGAGCCACGCCGGTCAGCGGTCCCTGCTTTGCCACCTTCTCGATGCCGAGGATGGCGATGCCGCCAATGATCAGCGCCCAGGCCACCACGCTCGGCTGGCCGAGCAACCCCTCGATGTAGTGCTTGAGCAGGAGCCCCAGCACGGCGGAGGGCAGGAAGGCCAGCAGCACGTTGCGCACGAAGCGGATCGAGACCGGGTCCAGCTTCAGCAGCCCCGCGCCCACGGCCCAGAAAGTGCGCCAGAACTGCACGATCACCGCCAGGATCGCGCCCAGCTGGATGACGATGTTGAACGTCGCCCATTGCGAGGCGTCGTAGCCGAACAGCTCGGTGGCAAGGATGAGATGGCCGGTCGAGGAGACCGGCAGAAACTCGGTGAGGCCCTCGACGATGCCGAGGAGGATTGCGGTAAGAGTCAGGTCCATCGGCGCAAGGTCATGCCGCACCTGCGAAACAAGTCAACCCGAAGCGGTGCAAGCGAGCCTCTATAATCGCTGGAAAAACGCGGCTCGGCGTATTTTGGCGAAATGTGGCCGGAGACTGACAGGTTGACACAGTTGACACGGTCCTGGGCAGGAACTGCCGCCAACTGGCGAAGGCGTCACCTTGCCGCCGTAAAAGTTGGCCAATCAAGGGTATCGACAAAGACCGTTCGGACGCGCTCATCCCGGCAAGCTAGACCCGCCGCTGCCCTGTAGGAAAGAAGCGCCCTACCCTGAGTTTACGGCCTAGTGCTTCTGGCTTGCTGCGTTTTCCGGGCCTTCAGCGGCTTTGTCCTGATTGGAAAGCACTTTGAAACCGACATCAACGATCCGGACACCCCGCACCGTTTCTCCACTCGCGATCTTCAGGGGCTCCACGCCGTCTTGGATAACGGCACCGCAAGCAGCCTTGTCCAGCGACGCACTGCCACTGCTCTTTTTGACTTCGCAATGCTCGACCTTGCCGTCGGCCTCGACCAACAGTCCTAGTCTGACTGCCGGGTTCGCCAGACCGTCGGGGAGGCGTGCCAGCGGCAGATACAGCTCTGGCCCCAGCTTGGGATACACTCGCGGAGATGCTTGACCTCGGAGTATGGCCTGCCACGTGACAATGGCAAAAGTCTCTCCATAGACTTTGTGTGCCGCCTGATCCGGGGATGGAGCAAACGTCAATTTCGACAGTTTTCGGCAACTCCTGCGATCTTCAATCGGTCCCCGGCCCACGATTTGCGGATAGCATCCCGCCAAGGAACCATCCGGGGCAATCACCAGCCTGATGACTTCGATGCCATCTCGCGAACGAGCCATTTCCTCGGCTGGTGCCTCTAGAACGACCTTTTGCAGGTCCGTTAGAGCTTGTTCAAACAGGAGCGGCAGCACAATCGACAACATCGTGATTTCCCCCTCAAATACAGCGATATCCCCGCCCCAATCCCATGCCAGCCCAAAGGCGAGACCTTCATTTGCGGGGTTTGGCGCTATACGCTTACTCAAGAACCAAAGCGGCCCGGCTCGGATTATCGCCCGGCCGAGCCACTTCATCTCATTCAAACCGGTTCAACGGCCGATCTTGTCGGAACCGCCTTGTCGGTTCTGCCTCACCAGATACGCACGCGCTCGGCAGGCGCCTGATAGAGCTTGTCACCCGGCTTCACGTCGAAGGCCTTGTACCACTCGTCGAAGTTACGGACGAGGCCGTTGATGCGATAGTGCGCGGGCGAATGCGGGTCGGTCTTGAGTTGCTGGCGCACCGCTTCCTCGCGGTACTTGCTGCGCCAGACCTGCGCCCAGGCCATGAAGAAACGCTGGTCGCCGGTCAGCCCGTCGATCACCGGCGCTTCCTTGCCGCCCAGCGAGAGCTTGTAGGCGCGGTAGGCGAGGCTGAGGCCGCCGAGGTCGCCGATGTTCTCGCCCATGGTCAGCTTGCCGTTCACGCAGGTCTTGCCCTCGTCGAACGGGCAGAAGCTGTTGTACTGGGCCTCGAGGCGGTCCTGAAGCTTCTGGAAGTTGGCCTTGTCGGCCGCCGTCCACCAGTCTCGCAGGTTACCCTGGCCGTCGAACTTGGCCCCCTGGTCGTCGAAGCCGTGACCCATTTCATGGCCGATCACCGCGCCGATCGCGCCGTAGTTCACCGCCGGATCCGCCGAGACGTTGAAGAACGGCGGCTGCAGGATCGCGGCGGGGAACACGATCTCGTTGAACGAGGGGTTGTAGTAGGCGTTGATCGTCTCGGGCAGCATGAACCATTCAGCGCGGTCCACCGGCTGGCCAAGGCGGCGCATCTGGTCGCCATTGGCCCAGGTTTCGGCGGCCATCATGTTGCCGAGCGGATCGGTGGCCGAGAAGGTCAGGCCCTCGTATTCCTTGAACGTCGCGGGCATGCCGATCTTGGGCGTGAAGGCATCCAGCTTGGCGACGGCGGCCTTGCGGGTTTCCGGGCCCATCCACGAGAGGTCCGAAAGGTTCGCGGCCATCGCCTTGCGCAGATTGCCGACAAGCGATTCCATCGCCGCCTTGGCTTCGGGCGGATAATACTTCTCGGCATAGATCTTGCCGAGCAGTTCACCCGCCATGCCTTCCACCGCCGCGATGCCGCGCTTCCAGCGGGCGCGCTGCTCGGGCTGGCCGCTCATGACCTTGCCGTAGAAGGCGAAGTTGGCGTCATCGATGTCGGTGGGCAGCACGGCGGCATGGCTGCGCAGGAACTGCGCGGCAAGCCAGGCCTGCCAGGTGGCGACCGGCACCGTCTCGATCAGCTTGGCGACTTCGGGCACACCGCCGCCGAACCATGCGGCGGCCTGCGCCGCGTCGATGCGGGCTTCCTTGAGTTCGTCGGCCGAAGGCGGCATCTCGTCGACCAGCACGTAGGTCGCCTTGCCGGCGCCCATGGTGTCGACGAAGGTCTTCATCAGGCCGGGGGCGGCAAGGCCCTCGAACTCGGCCAGCGAGAGCTTGTTGTAGGTAAGGTCGGGGTTGCGGCTGGCACCGCGATCCCAGTCGGCCTGCGCCAGACGGGTTTCGAGGGAAAGCACGGCCTTGGCCGAAGCGGCGGGATCGGTGTACCCCGCCTTGCCGAGCAGGAAGGTCAGGTAATCGAGGTACTTGCCGCGGATTTCCTGCGAACGGGCGTCGTTCTTCAGGTAATAATCGCGGTCCGGCAGGCCCAGGCCGCCGAGGCCGACCTGGAAGGCATTGACGTCGCTCGCCTTGGCGTCGGGCGCGATATAGGCACCGAGCGGCGAGGCATAGCCGGGCGAGGCGAACAGCTTCATCAGGTCACTGGCCGACTGGGCCGCATAGATGCGCTGCAGGAACGGCTGCGCGGGGGCGAGGCCGGCCTTGTTGATGGCGTCGACGTCCATGAATGCGCCGTAGGCAGCGGCGACGCGCGCGGCATCGCTGCCCGGGGCCGGGTTCGAGGCCAGCAGGTCGTTCATGATGCCGTGCAGGCGCTGTTCGGAAAGATCGCGCAGCGCCGTGAACGAGCCCCAGTTGGTGCGGTCGCTGGGCAGCACTACCGCATCCGACCACTTGCCGCTGACGAAACGGTCGAAGTCGTCGCCCGGCTTGACGCTCTTGTCCTGCCACTGGGTCTGGATGCCCGCGCCGCCCCACGAGACCTTGGCCGGATCGACTTCCATCGGGTTGCTGGCGGCAGCGGCGGGTGCCGCCTGCTGCGCGAGCGCGGGAACCGAGAGAACCGTTGCAGAGACGCCGATTGCAGAAACAAGCGCCGTTGTGGCGAGCGCCCTCAGGAGAGTGCGAGGCATGAGCGAGCCTTTCCGAAAGATGTAACACGCATGGAATACGCACGGACCAGAACGATCCGCCATGCAGCGCAACATAATTGCCCGCGCGGGCAACGCCAGCCCCTCGTTGCAGTTCGTCGGCGCCGGTCAGCCGTTCGTCGATTGCGGAAAAACGGTTGAGGCCCGAATTATCCCGTCAGGCCGGTCACCATATCGAACTGCAGGGCCGCCAATCGCGCGTAGAGGCCGCCGGAGCGCGTCAGGCTCTCGTGATTGCCTTCCTCGACGATGCGGCCGCCGTCCATCACGATGATCCGGTCCGCCTGCCGCACGGTGGCGAGGCGGTGCGCGATGACCAGCGTGGTGCGGCTCGCCATCAAGCGGTCGAGCGCGTCCTGCACCAGCCTTTCGCTTTCGGCGTCGAGCGCGCTGGTCGCCTCGTCCAGCAGCAGGATCGGCGCCTCGCGCAGCAGCGCGCGGGCAATGGCAAGGCGCTGGCGCTGGCCGCCCGAAAGGCGCGCACCGTCCTCGCCAAGGAACGTATCGAGCCCCTCGGGCAGCCCACGCAGGAATTGCTCGGCATTCGCCGCGCGGGCGGCTTCCCAGATTGCCTCGTCGTCGGCCCCGGGGTTGCCGTAGCGCAAGTTGTCGCGCGCGGAGGCAGCGAAGAGCACGCCTTCCTGCGGCACCAGCGCGATGCGGCGGCGCACTTCGGAGGGATCGGCGGAAGTCAGCGGCACGCCGTCGATCTTCACCACGCCGCTCTGCGGATCGTAGAAGCGCTCGGCCAGCTGGAACAGCGTGGATTTGCCCGCGCCGGAGGGCCCGACGATGGCGACCGTCTCGCCCGGCTCCACGGTCAGGCTGAAATCGTGGAGCGCGGCGGTGTCGGGCCGCGCGGGATAGCGGAAGGTCACGCGCTCGAACGCGATCTTGCCGCGGGCCGGCTCGGGCAGGACCAGCGGGCGGGCCGGCGCGGTGATCGCCGGACGCTCGCCCAGCAGTTCGGCCAGACGGCTAGCCGCCCCGGCCCCGCGCACGAGGTCGCCGTAGACTTCGGTAAGCGAACCGAACGCGCCCGCGACGATACCCGCCGTCACCACGAAAGCGGCAATGGTGCCCCCGGTAATGGTGTGCTCGGCCACGCCGATGGCGCCGCGCCAGAGGATCACGGTGATCGCGCCGAAGATCAGGAACATGATCACCGCGGTCATCGCCGCGCGGATGACGATGCGGTTGCGCCCGGTCTCGAAGGTGCGCTCCACGGCGCCTGCAAAGCGCGTCATTTCATGGCCTTCCTGGTTGAAGGCCTGGACCACGCGGAGGGCGCCGAAGACCTCGCCGGTGATGGCGCCGATGTCGGCGACGCGGTCCTGGCTCGACCGGGCGACCGCGCGCAGGCGGCGGCCGAACGCGGCGATCGGCAGGATCACCACGGGAATGGCGATGACAAGGCCCAGCGTCAGGTGCGGCGCCAGCATGAACAGGTAGGCAACGCCGCCGACCGCCATGATCGCGTTGCGCAGCGCAACCGAGACCGTCGTCCCCACCACCGTCTCGATGATCGCGGTATCCGCCGTCATGCGCGAGGCGATTTCCTTGGGACTGTTTTCCTCGAAGAAACTGGGCGAGAGGGTGACAAGGTGGCGCTGCACGCGCAGGCGAATGTCGGCAACGACCCGCTCGCCCAGCCACGAGACCGAATAGAAGCGGATCGCGGTGGCGATGGAAAGCACGGTCACCACCCCCATCAGCATCACGAACCACCAGCGGATCGCCGAAGGATCGGCCCCTTGCGAAAAGCCCTGGTCGACGATCTGGCGGAAACCATAGGGAATCGCGAGGGTCGTGGTCGCCGTCGTCACCAGCGCCGCGCCGGCAATCGCCATGCGGCCGGGGTAGTGAAACAGTTCGCGCCAGACCATGCCGAGCGCGCCCAGGCTCCTGCGCCCGTCACCCTTGGCCGGCCTCGGGCCATCCTTCATCGCGGCGCCGATTTCCTGCGCCTCGCTCTGTTCCACATCGGCTTGCATGGCCTTGCGCATTATCCCTTTGCAGGCTCCGGGAAAAGACCCGGCAGGCAGGCGACTCGACGGATGTTCCGCTTACAGTGATCGCACAAGATCACCCTCGTGAAAGATGCCATTGGACTATTGCCGCATTGCGCAAATGGTCCGGCAGGCCCACATGGATGCCATAAAACCCCGACAAATGCGGTCCACAAGAGAGCTAATCAGAGACCGGGCGGGCATGTCGCGCAGGAGAAATTCACTTGCTTTACAACGCTTACGAACTGCAGCGCACCATGCTGAGCGGCGCCGCCGCCTGGGCATCGGTCGGCGCTGAGCTGCTGACGAATCCCTCGATGCCGTTCAGCCACTTCGGCTTCGGCCCGGTCATGGCCTCGGCGCTCGACGTCTTTGCCCATGCCACGATGACCCGCGGCAAGCCCGCATTCGACATCGAGGAGGTGACCCTGGGCGGCAAGACCTACCCGGTCACCGAAGCCATCGTCATGCACCGCCCTTACGGCAACCTGCTGCGCTTCGACCATCCGGGCCTGCCCAAGAACGCGCCCAAGCTGCTGGTCGTCGCGCCGATGAGCGGCCACTTCGCCACCCTGCTGCGCGGCACCGTGGCGCGCATGGTCGAGACCTGCGAGGTCTACATCACCGACTGGGCCGACGCCAAGATGGTGCCGCAGAGCGCGGGCCGCTTCGACCTTGACGACTATATCGACTACCTGATTGCCTTCCTCGAACATATCGGCCCCGGCACCCACATGCTTGCCGTGTGCCAGCCCTCGGTGCCGGCCTTTGCCGCCACCGCGATCATGGGCAAGCAGGAAAACCCCTGCCGCCCGGCCACGCTCACCGTGATGGGCGGCCCGATCGACACGCGCGAGGCGCCCACCAGCGTCAACGACGTCGCCATGAACCAGCCGCTCGCCTGGTTCGAGCAGAACGTCGTCACCACCGTGCCGCTGACCTATCCCGGCGGCGGCCGCAAGGTCTATCCCGGCTTCCTGCAACTGGCCGGCTTCATGGCGATGAACCTCGGCAACCACATGATGAGCCACTACGGCATGTTCAAGCACCTCGTCGAAGGCGACGACGAGAGCGCGGCGGCGACCAAGGCCTTCTATGACGAATACCGCGCGGTCTGCGACATGACCGCCGAATACTACCTCCAGACCGTGGAGCATGTGTTCCAGAAGCATTCGCTGCCCAATGGCGAGTTCGTCCATCGCGGCGAGCGCATCGACCTTGGCGCGATCCGCGACACCGCCATCCTCGCCGTCGAGGGCGAACGGGACGACATCTCGGGCCTCGGCCAGACCAAGGCGGCGCTGCACCTCGCCGCCAACCTGCCCGAGGACCGCAAGAAGTACCTCCTGGCCGAAGGCGTGGGGCACTATGGCATCTTCAACGGCAGCAAATGGCGCGGCCGTATCGCCCCTGTCGTCGAGGCGTGGATTCGCCAGCACCAGAAAAAGCCGCTGAAGGCGGTGGCCTGAGAGCCCCCCCCCCCCCCCCCCCCCCGGTTCTGCCGCGCACGGGAGCGCAGCACGGAACGACATGAAACGATGGCGATCCGAAACCGGCCAGCAACCCGCCCGTAACCAGCGTTGCGGATCAGAGACTTGATCAACGGCTTGCTGCATTGCGGCAAGCCGTTTTCATCATGCGGCGAGCCGACCGCCTTCCGGGAACCAATGGGTAAGGCCTTCTGGCGCTGTTAACCGAAATCGGTTAGTCTCAAGCCTATGGAAAACACGTTGGGTCGACGTGCTGTCCTCATGGGCGGATTGGCGGCGGGGGCAAGCCTCGCGCTTCCCTCCCGGGTGCTGGCAGCCGAAATTTCTTCCGTTAGCACGCCTTCGTCGGGCGGCATCAGCGCGGCGCCTTACAGCCGCACGCCCTATGAACGGCGCATCCTCGATGCGGCGGCCCGGCAGGTGCAGCGCGTTCAGTCGCACTTGTGGCGCACCGACGTTGTCGGCATTGCCGACTTCGCACAGCCCTCGTCCCGACCGCGCCTGCATTTCGCCAACCTCGAAAACGGCACGGTACGCTCGTTCCTGCTTGCGCACGGTCGCGGTTCGGACCCGGCGCACAGCGGCTGGCTGCAGTCGTTCTCGAACATGTACGGTTCGGAAGCCACCTCGCGCGGGGCCTATCTCACCTGCGAGTGGTATCAGGGCAAGTACGGGACCTCGATCCGCCTCAAGGGCCTCGACGCCGACAATTCGGCCGCGCTCGAACGGGCCATCGTCATGCATCCGGCCTGGTACGTCGATGCCTCGATGATCGCCAAATGGGGCAAGATCGGCCGCAGCGAAGGCTGCTTCGCGATGGCGCCGACCGACTTCGGCGACGCCCTCATGCACCTTTCGGGCGGGCGCCTGCTGTTTGCGGACCGTATCGGCGAAGGTTGAGAGCGCCGGCTCAGAGACCGTTTGAAAAATGCCCGAGGGGCATTTTTGGGGCGGCACCGGCCCTCTCCCCCACCCTACCACCCACAGGATACTACCGTTGGGTGGTAGGGTGGGGGAGCGGGCCGGTGCCGCAAAATTCGCGTTTCGCGAATTTTCAAACGGTCTCTCAGCGCCAGCCCAAGGCACACGCTGAAATGCGGGCCAAGAACGCGTCCCGCTTTCATTTTTGTCACGACGTCAATGAATCCCATGCATCACTGGCGCGTTAGACAGTGCGGCGGCGTCCTGTTACGAAAACCGGCATGGACGGAAAACTCACCGGGTTCAGGAAGGACGCGCCCACCGACGCGCGGCAGGTGCGTTCGCGCAAGGCGCTGAACGCGACGATGCTCGCGCTGCTGGAGCAGCGCCCGTTCGACCAGATCACCATCCGCGAGATCGCCGGCCATGCCGGGATCGGTTATGCCACCTTTTTCCGCCATTATCCGACCAAGGAAGCCCTGCTCGGCGACGTCGCCTCGGATGAAATCGCCCATCTTCTGGCGATGACGATCCCGGTGCTGCGCGATGCCGACAGTTTCGAATCCACGCTGGCGCTGTGCCGCTATGTCGAGCAGCACCGCGCCTTGTGGTCGGCCCTGCTGGCCGGCGGCGCGGCGGCCATCGTGCGCAACGAGTTCATCCGCCAGGCGCGCGGGCTGGTGGGCCAGGTCGAGACCCCGGTGACCTGGCTTCCCGCCGACCTCGGCGTCGTCCACGGCACCGGCGCCACGTTCGACCTCCTGGCCTGGTGGCTGGGCCATGCGCCGGAAATGGCACCCGATGCCGTCGCCCCCCTGCTCCACCGGCTGGTCATCGCCCCGCTGATCGGGGACCGCTCGGCGGTCACGGCAGGTGCCCTTGCAGGCTGACACGCCAGCTGGCGCGATGGGCGCGGGCTTGCCCGGCGAAATCGCGCATGCCGACTGGCCGCTGTTCGGCTGGATCGACGACATTCGCGCGCCCCTCGCCGCCGCGCGGGCCAGTGGCCGCGCTGGCGTGCTGGCAACACTCTACCGCGTGGCCGGCAGCGCCCCGCGCGGCCCCGGCGCCCAGATGCTGTTCGCGGCCCGCTCCGATGGCACCTTGGAAGCCAGCGGCTATTTCTCGGGCGATTGCATCGAAGGCGACGTGGCGCACCACGCCGCGCAAGTCCTCGCCGATGGCCAGCCGCGCTGGCTCCACTACGGGCAGGGCAGCCCGTGGATCGACCTGCGCCTGCGCTGCGGCGGCGCGCTCCACGTGATGGTGGAGCGACTGGCGGCCGACTGCCCGGCCGCCGCCGACCTGCTGCGCCATGCCGAAGAGCGCCGCCCCTGCCGCTGGCACAGCGATGGGCTGACCCGGCGCGTGACGCGCGACGACGGCCCCCTTCTCGCCTTCTGCGAAGCGCCTTTCACGCTCGCCCGCCGCCACGATCCACCACGCCGCCTGATCGTCTCCGGCGGCGATCCGGGCGCGCTCGCCGCCGCCCGGCTGGCCGCGATGACCGGGTTCGAGACGGTGCTGGTGCGTCCGGACGGCCCCCATTCGCCGCCGCCCTTCACGGTCTCGCGCTACTTGCGCAGCGCGCCGGAACAGGCCGTCAGCGATCTCGGGATGGACCGCTGGACCGCCTATCTCGGCGCCACCCACGAGGACGGACACGATCTCGGCGGCTGCCTCGCCGCCCTGCGCGGCCAGGCGGCCTGGGTCGGCATGATCGGCGCCAGATCGCGGGCTGATGGGCGGCTGGCAGCCCTCCGCGCCCTCGGCGCAAGCGAGGCGGAGCTGGCCCGCCTCAACCTCTCGCCCGGCGTCACCGGGCTTGGCAAATCACCCTTCGAAGTGGCCACCGGCATCCTCGCCCAGATCATGCAGGCGATGAACCCGGCGGCCGAGCGGGCATGACCCACACCGCGCTGGTGCTGGCAGCGGGGCACTCCAGCCGGTTCGGCAGCGACAAGCTCTCTGCCCTGCTCGACGGCGAACCGCTGCTGTTTCATGCGATCCGCGCAGCGCGGGCCGCGCCGGTTTGCCGGGTGATCGTGGTGGCACGCACCGGCCTCGACCTCGGCGAATGGCCAGGCGAACCGCCGGTCGATGCCTTGCGGATCGACAGTGCGGCATTGTCGCAATCCCTGAAAGCCGGGATCGCGGCGGCAGCCGGAGCAGACGGTGTGTTTGTGTTCCTCGGCGACATGCCCCGGGTGCCGCACGGGGAAGCGGCAAGGCTGGCGGCGATCATCGGGAACAACATCGCCGCCCTGCCCCGTTACCGGGGAAGACCCGGACACCCCGCGCTGCTCCGCGCACGGCTGTTCCCGCAGATCGCCAGGCTGGGGGGCGATGAAGGCGCAGGCCGACTGCTGCGTTCCCGCCGGGACGTGGTGTTCGATGAGGTGGACGATCCGGCAATCTTGCTGGACGTGGATCGGCCGGAGGACTTGCACGCGCTGCGAAGCTAGGCCCGACCGGTCTCGCTCGCCAGCAAGGCGGGATCGATGCCTTCCGCCCGCCATGTCGCGCCCCAGCGGGCATCGACCGGGGTTTCGAACAGGATCTCGGGATGCGGGTCGGCCGCATACCAGCCGTGCTGGCGCATCTCGCTCTCGAGCTGGCCCGCCCCCCAGCCGGCATAGCCCAGCGCCATCAGCCAGCGGCTCGGCCCGCGGCCTTCGGCGATGGCACGCAGCACGTCCATCGACGCGGTCAGCGCGCAGAGCGGCTGGACCTGCAAGGTGTCCGCGCCGCCCCAGTCGGTGGAATGGAGGATGAAGCCGCGCCCCGGCTCCACCGGCCCGCCATCGTGCACCTGACAATTGGGGGTATCGCCGGGATCGATATCGAACTCTTCAAGAATATCGTGGAAGCGAACACCTTCGCGCAGCCGGCCGATGCCGATGCCCAGCGCGCCGTTCTCGTCATGCACACACATCACGCTGACGGTGCGGTCGAAGCGGGGATCGAACATGCCCGGCATGGCCAGCAGCAGCCTTCCGGAGAGGTATTGTTTCTCGGTCACGGTGCGATTGTAGGCGCTTGGGCCATAACGGCAAGGCACAACGCGCTCTTTGGAAAATGCCCGGAAAGGGCATTTTCGGGGCGGCACCAGCCCACTCCCGTCCCGAAGAGCACGAAAAGGTCCGGGGGACCTTTTCGCTGAAGGGGCCGACCACCCATCAGGGTACACTCGTGGGTGGTCGGGTGGGGGAGTGGGCTGGTGCCGCCAAAATCCGCCTGCGGCGGATTTTCAAATAACTCCTAACGTCTTTTCGCACCGATCCGGGCACTCTATGCGAACGCGAAACCTCAGGAGATTTTCACCCGTGAGCCTGCTTTTCGAACTGCCCGCCACGCCTTCGGTCGCCGTGATCGGCGAGGCGGCGCGCTATCCGGTGCGGCGCGTGTTCTGCGTGGGCCGCAACTATGCCGCCCATGCCCGCGAACTGGGCAACGCGGTCGACCGCGAGGCGCCGATCTGGTTCAACAAGGCCCCCGCCGCGCTGTGCAATTCCCCGGCGACGATACCCTATCCGCCCGGCACACAGGATTGCCACTACGAGATGGAACTGGTCGTCGCCATTGGCGCCGAAGGCTTCGAAGTCTCCATCGATGAAGCGATGGGCCTCGTCTATGGCTATGCTTGCGGGATCGACCTCACCCGCCGCGACCTCCAGAACGCCGCGAAGGCCAAGGGCTATCCCTGGGACACCGCCAAGGACTTCGAGAACGCCGCCGTCATCGCCCCGATCACCCGCGCCGCAGAGTTCGGCGCGCTCGCTGCCCAGCGCATCACCCTGACCAAGAACGGCGAAACCAAACAGGACGCGCCGCTCAGCGACATGATCTGGTCGATCCCCGAACTGATCGCCGACCTTTCGCGCCTATATCACCTCGCCCCCGGCGACCTGATCTATACCGGCACTCCGGCCGGCGTCGGTCCCGTTGCCCCCGGCGACAGGCTGGAAGGCCGCGTGGACGGCCTCGAACCGCTGGTGCTGGAAATCGCGGCGGCCTGATTCCATGCGCAAGCCTCTGAAGATTGCCCTGCTGGCGAGTGTCTCCCTCACCGCGCCCGCGCTGGCCGACGAGCCGGCGAGTCCCATCATCGTCACCGGCCACGGCCTCGACGACGGTCCGGCAACGCCCGCCTACGATGTCGAGATCATCGGCCGCGACACGATCACCTCCAGCGCCTCGGGCCGGATCGAGGACGTGCTGTCTTCCGTCGCCGGTTTCTCGCAGTTCCGCCGTTCGGACAGCCGCTCGGCCAACCCATCGGCGCAAGGCGCGAACTTGCGCGCGCTGGGCGGCAATGCGGCCAGCCGCACTCTGGTGCTGCTCGACGGCGTGCCGGTCGCCAACCCGTTCTTCGGCTACATCCCCTACAGCGCCATTCCCCCCGAACGCATCGGCTCGGTGCGGGTGACGCGCGGCGGCGGATCGGGTGCATTCGGATCGGGCGCGGTGGCGGGCACCATCGAGATGAGCAGCGCCGGCCCCGACCAGATCGGCCTGCTGCAAGGCGAGGCGCTGGTGAACGACCGGGGCGAGACGCAGGCCTCGCTCACCGCGGCGCCGAAGCTGGGCAGCGGCTTCCTGGTCGCCAGCGTGCAGTGGGACCGCGGCGACGGCTTCTGGACGACGCCGAAGGACCAGCGCGTCGCTGCCTCTGCCCGCGCCGCCTACGAGACACTTTCGGGAAGCCTGCGCGCCGTGGCCCCGATCTCGGGCGACGTCGAGATGCAGGCCGCCGTGCTGGCCTACGACGATTCGCGCAGCTTGCGCTTCAAGGGCGCGGATTCGACGTCCGAGGGCCAGCAGGCCTCGCTGCGTGTGGTCGGCCGGGGCCAGTGGCAGTTCGACGTGCTGGGCTATGTGCAGGCGCAGGACTTCTCGAACGTGGTCATCAGTTCGACCAGCTACAAGAAGACGCTCGACCAGCACCGCACGCCGACCACGGCGATCGGCGGCAAGGCCGAACTGCGCCCGCCCGTGGGCGGCAACCACGTGCTGCGCCTCGGCACCGATGTGAAGCTGGCCTCCGGGCACCTCCTCGAAATGCCCTATTCGGCAGCGACCGGCCTTGCGACCGCCGTGCGCCGCGCGGGCGGCGACCAGTCCGACCTCGGCTTCTACCTTCAGGACGACTGGACCATCGGCAACCTGGTGCTCACCGCCGGGGGCCGCGCCGATCGCTGGACGATCCGCAATGGCTTCTACCGCTCGGTCTCGCCCACCAGCGGCGCGGTGACGCAGGACAGCACTTATGCCGATCGCTCGGGCTGGGAGGGCAATGCGCGCGGCGGGATCGTGTGGAAGGCCGGCGAGGCGGTCAGCCTGCGCGCCGCCGCCTATACCGGCATGCGGCTGCCGACGCTGAACGAGCTATACCGGCCCTACGTGGTCTTTCCGGTGACGACCAACGCCAATCCGAACCTCAAACCCGAACGCCTGCGCGGGTATGAAGCCGGAATCGATGTCACGCCGATCACACCGCTGACGCTCTCGCTCACCGCTTTCGACAACCGGCTGAAGAACGCCATCGCCAACGTCACTGTCGCCACCAATACCCAGCAGCGTCAGAACGTCGATGCGATCCGCGCGCGTGGCATCGAGGCGAGCGCCGCGCTCGATCTCGGCCCGGTCAGTCTCGACGGTTCGCTGGCCTGGACCGATTCCAGGGTGAAGGCCGAAGGACTGGCGCTGGACGGCATGCGCCCGGCGCAAGTGCCCAGGCTTTCCGCCACCGCGACGCTGGCATGGATGCCGCGCGAAGGCTGGCGCTTCGCCGCCACGGTCCGCCGCACCGGCGCCCAGTTCGAGGACGATCAGCAGCGATACGTGCTTCCCGCCGCCACGACGTTCGATGCCTATCTGCAGGTGCCGGTGGCCGGCCCGGTCTCGCTGGTGCTGCGGGCCGAGAACCTCACCGACCAGACCATCGTCACCCGCAACCAGGACGGATCGATGGACCTCGGCGTGCCGCGCACGATCTGGGCAGGCATGAAAGTAATGCTCTGATATCGATGGATCCCGCACTGGAAACGCGCCGCCGCGATGGTTAAGGAATGCCGATGGCGCGCCTGACCCTCAACGACCACCCGGTCGAGATCCGCATGGATCCGCAGACACCGCTGCTCTGGGGCTTGCGTGACGGCGCCAATCTCACCGGCACCAAGTACGGCTGCGGCACCGGCGATTGCGGGGCCTGCACGGTCATGGTCGACGGCGCCGCGCTGCGCTCCTGCCTCGTCACCCTGGGCGAGTGCGAGGGGCGCTTCGTCACCACCATCGAGGGACTCTCGCAGGACCGTTCGCATCCGGTGCAGCAGGCCATGGTGGCCGAACAGGCGATCCAGTGCGGCTTCTGCACGCCGGGCGTGGTCATCGCCGCTGCCGCGCTGCTGGCACGCAATGCCAACCCGAGCGAGGCCGAGATCGGCGCCGCCATTCCCAATCTCTGCCGCTGCGGCGTCCACCCGCGCCTGCTCGCCGCCGTGCAGCGCGCGGGCCGCGTCATGCGGCGCGAGGAAACCATCAGCGCCGCGCCTGCCCCCGGCATCGCGCCCGAGGACGCCGCCCGCGCGGTCCCGGCGCTGAACCCGACTTCATCCGAACACTGAAGGACAGCTTCCATGAAAGCCACGATCTGGCACAACCCCAAGTGCGGCACCTCGCGCAAGACGCTCGCCGTGCTGGAAGAGACCCCCGGCGTGGACGTGACGGTGATCGAATACCTCAAGACCCCGCCGAGCGCCGAAAAGCTGGCGCAGCTCTACAAGGACGCGGGCCTCACCCCGCAGCAGGGCCTGCGCCTGCGCGGCACCGACGCCCAGGAGCGCGGCATTCCCGATGCCGACGATGCCGCGGTGCTTGCCGCGATGGCCGCAGAGCCGATCCTGATCGAACGCCCTCTGGTCGAGACCGACAAGGGCGTGCGCCTCTGCCGCCCCATGGAAAAGGTCCACGAGATTTTGTAATCGCCCTGCAACATAGCCACCCGGCTTGCTTGCAATGTCCACCCCGATCTGCCACGCCTTCGCCCTCCGCAGGACGACAACAACGCGAGAGTTTTCGCCAGCATGACCAGTACCGAGCTTGCCCGAGAGGCGCTCCCCCAGCGAATCAAGCGAAAGATCAAGCACAGCCTCGGACCGTGGGGCGTGTTCATCGAAGGATTTCTGCGCAACCCGGTGATGGTCGGCTCGATCGTCCCCTCGTCGCGCTTCGTGATCAATCGCATGCTGGCGCCCGTCGATTGGGCGAACACCAAGCTCTTTGTCGAGTATGGCCCCGGCGTCGGCACGTTCTGCCGTCCGGTGCTGGACCGCATGAGCCGCGATGCCCAGCTGATCGTGATCGACACGAACCCGCTTTTCATCGACTACCTGCGCCGCACGATCACCGACAGCCGCTTCATCCCGGTGCTCGGCTCGGCGGCCGACGTCGAGGAGATCGTGCGCGCGCACGGCCATGAGAAGGCCGATTACGTGCTTTCGGGCCTGCCCTTCTCGACCCTGCCCGAAGGTGTCGGCCCGGCCATCGCCGCGGCCACCTACCGCGTGATCCGCAAGGGCGGCGCATTCCTGGTCTACCAGTTCACGCCCAAGGCCAAGAGCTTCATGGCCCGCCACTTCAAGCGCATCGACGACAAGATCGAACCGATCAACGTCCCCCCCTGCTTCATGTGGTGGGGCTGGAAGGACGAGGACTGAAAACCTGGGACTGAAAAGTCCCGCCATCGGCAAGACAAAAAAGGCCGGCGTTCCCGAACGCCGGCCTTTTTGCATGCAGGTGAAGGCAAGAGCGCTTCCCAATCAGGTGGAAGCACCTGATGCCTCGGAGGCGCGGCCCGTCACTCGAACGGGCTGGTCAGCGCCTCTGGCGATCCCCCGGAAAGCTGGCGGTGGATCTGGCCGATCACCGCCACGAAATAGGCCGCCATCAGCGCCGCGACGAGCGACTGGACGCCCGCGCCGAGCGGCACGGCGATGTCCTTGGGCGCCAGCAGGCCGATCGGCAGCGTGACGAGGCCCGAAACCAGCATCAGCACCATCATCGCCACGAACAGGAGCGCATAGAAGCCGAAGATCCGCGCCGTGTTGCCCTTGGTCAGCCGCCATGAAACGATCAGGGCGGCGATCGGATTGCGCAGCTTGTCCACCGCGATCACCGGCGCCACCAGCGACAGCCGCACGCCGATCGGCACCACCAGCACAAAACCGATGGCAAGGCCGATGATCACGCCCACCTTGCCGCCCGCCGCCGCAAAGACCGTCGCCACGGCGAGGCCGATGCTCATCAATGCAAAGCCCATCACCAGCTGCGCCAGCAGGTAAGGCAACAGCGCCTTGAGGCCATTGCCGATCGCCTCGCCCACGGTCGGACGGCGATCGGTATCGAGCACGCCGAGCAGCGCCAGCGTGCCCAGCGCCTGGCAGAGGGCGACGGGAATCATCACCGGGAGAATCGAGGCGTAATACGCGCTCGCCGCATCCAGCACCTGCTGCTCGGTCCCGCCGCTCGCCATTTCCGGCGCCGGAAAGAAGATCGAGAAGATCAGCTGCGGCAACAGGAAAAAGACCCCCGCGATGGCCAGAACCACTTCCTTGTTGGCGGAAACCGCGCGGCTCGCCTCGTTCCAGGCCCGGTTGCTGTCGAACGTCATTGCTGCTCCTGCCGCCGCCAGGATAGGGCGGTCATCTCAAAGTGGCTTGATAACCGCAGGGAATGACGCCACGCAACGGAACATGACTTTCCCCACGACTTTGGCCGGTGATATCGAACTGCGCGTCAGCACCGAACAAGTGCCCTATCGCGCCGCCCTCGAGGAAATGACAGCCCGCAATGCCGCGATCGCGGCAGGCGAGGCGCGTGAACTGATCTGGCTGCTCGAACATCCCCCCGTCTACACCGCCGGCACCAGCGCCGACCGCACCGAACTGCTCGACCCGCGCTTCGAAGTGGTCGAGGCCGGGCGCGGCGGCCGCTACACCTACCACGGCCCCGGACAGCGCGTTGCCTATGTGCTGCTGGACCTGCGCAAGCGCGCCCGCGATGCGCGCGGCTTTGTCCACGGCCTCGAAGGCTGGGTGATCGAGACACTCAAGGACTTCGGCGTCGAGAGCTTCCGCAGCGAAGGCCGCATCGGCATCTGGACCCGCGACGTCGACGGGCGCGAGGCCAAGATCGGCGCCATCGGCGTGCGCATCCGCAAGTGGGTGACGATGCACGGCTTCGCGGTGAACATTCACCCCGACCTTGCCCATTTCACCGGCATCGTGCCTTGCGGCATCGACGAGTTCGGCGTCACCAGCATGAAGCGGCTTGGCCACGACATCGACTTCAACCGCTGGGACGCCGCATTGCTGTCCCATGCCGACGCCTTCCTCTCCGCGCTCGACCGCCCCTGCCCGCCCGCCGCCCCCGCTCCGGAGACGCCCGCATGAGCCTGATGTTCCGTTCCGCGGCCATTCTGGCAGCGCTCGCGCTGGCCGGCTGCAACAAGCAGGAAGCGGCCAGCGACAAGGCCGCTGCCGGTGCGCAATTGCAGCAGCGCTCGGTCACCGACGACATGCCCGCGTACGACACGGTGCGTTCGCAAAGTCCGCACATGGCGCCGGAGGCAGGCGGTTCGTCGGCACGTCGGCCGACAAGCGATGCCAGCGCCTCGACCGGCGACAGCACCGCCGATGCGGCCGCCGCCGCCGCCGCCGATGTCGAAGCGGCAACGGCTGCGGTGGACAGCACCGCTCCGGTCAAGCCGGGCGGAGAATAGCCGCCCGGCGCAGTTCCTCGCCGACATCGACGACAAGATCCGCCTGCGCCAGCGTGTGACGCGCAAGCGCAAGGTGCGCGCGGTCGACCATCCGGCCGCCCACCGCCATCGTCCGAGATGCGGATTGGCGGCAAAGGCCGCAACGATCTCGCGCGCAGCACCGAGATCCTGCGGCCGCGACGCGAATGTCCGGTTGATGACGGCGACTTGCGCCGGATGCACCGCAAACATGCCTGAAAAACCGTCAGCGCGGGCCTGCAGCGCGGCACGCTCCAACCCGGCCTCGTCCTCGAAGTCCTCGAACGGGGCCTCGAGCGCGCGCATCGCTCCGGCATGGGCAGTCAGCAGCACTTGCGCACGGACATGGGCCGCGACACCGCCCCAGCCACCCTGTCGGTCGCGGCGCTGGGCGCCCCCCAGTGCCACGCCGAGCGCACTGGCGCTCCAGGCCAGCCCGTCCAGCCGCTGGTGCGCGGAATCGAGATAACGCCCCACATGCAACACCGCCCGCGCGCTGGCACCAAGCACCGGCATGATACGGGTGGCGCTGGCCGCGATGCCGTTGCGCTCCTCATGACCGTAGATTTCGCTGGCCAGCTCGCGCACCGCCTCGGGCCCGGCTGCAGCCGGCAGGATGATGCCTTCCGGCGCCGCAGGCATCACCGCAGCAAGATCCTCTCGCCAGAGCCCCGATTCGAAACTGTTGATTCGCACCCAGCGCGCCTGATGACGTGCGCCTGCCGCGCCATGGCGGCCCGCCATGAGCCACTGCGCCGCCGAGCGATGCCCGATCTCGCGCCCTTCGCCCGGAACCGTATCCGCAAGGTCGACCACGACCACGTCCGCCCCCACGCCATGCGACAGCGCCAGACGCTTCTCGCTGTTTCCCGGAACGATCAGCCAGGACCTGTACTTCATCTGCGCGCCCCTATTTCCCTATCGCCAAACCCTAGGTCGTAAACTCATAAACGGCACCATCGAGGCGCCCAAATGGCGAACAGCTCGGGCCGAAGTTGCCGCCGGACGGGCTGGTTGCCCGTCCAAGGCCGCTTCGGTTCGAGATGGAAGCCATTTAGGCGTCCCTGCGGGATTTGCCCAAAATGGCCCAGCGCTGCGTCGGGAAGTCTTGAAATATCGATATATTCCAGCGCCTTCCCTCCTGCCGCTGAGCCATTTTGCCTCAAACCTCGATGGTGCCGTTTATGAGTTTACGACCTAGGAGGCCGCGATTAAGAAAATGGATATGCGCCCCGAAAGCGGCGTCACGCGCCCTGGCAAAAGAAAAGGGCCCGCTGCGCGCGCAGCAGGCCCTTTCTTGTGGCATGCCTGAAAAGGCAGCCGTTCATGCGGCCATCACAGCGCCTTTTCGTAAATCGCGTATTCGCGGTTCACCTTGCTGTCGATGGCCCCGGCAATGGCGACCATGCCCTGGTTGTCATCGAGCACCCAGCCGATCTCCGCACGGCGCGCACCGAACTTGGCGGTGGCCGAACGGCGGATGTATTCGATCATCATGAAAGCCAGCTGGCTGGCAAGGCGCGAGGATTGCAGCTTCTTGCGCACGCCCATCAGCGGCACGCGCATGTCGGCCGGGTTGGGCTTGCGCAGCCACAGCAGCAGCTTGATCAGGCCAAAGATACCCGGCTTGCCCTTGGGGCCGTTGAAGCGCTTCTGCGCCTGGTTGAGATCGGGCCAGGTCATCATGAACGCCACCGGCTCGCCCTCGTATTCGGCGACGCGAATCAGTTCGGGATGGACCAGCGGCTTGAGCGCCTTGCCGGTATAGGCGATTTCCTTCTCGGTGAAGGGCACGAAGCCCCAGTTGTCCGACCAGGCATCGTTGAGGATGTCGCAGATCAGCGCCGCTTCCTCGTCGAACCGCTTGGGATCGACTTCGCGGATGCGGATCTTGGCATTCTTCTCGCCCGAGGAAACGATGCGCTGGACCAGCGGCGGGAACGGCTTCGTCACGTCGAGATCGTAGGTGTAGAGCGTCTTCACCCGGTCGTAGCCGGCGCCCTCGATCCACGGCTGATAGGCTGGATCGTGGTGCGCCATCATCACCATCGGCGGATGGTCATGCCCGAAGACCTGCAGGCCCGGCTCTTCCCAGACCGAGAGGTTCATCGGCGCCAGCACGCGGGTCATGCCCTCGGCGCGCAGCCAGTCCTCGGCCCGGGCGATGAGCGCCTTGGCCACCTCCTCGTCCTCGGCCTCGATCGCGCCCCAGTTGCCGGTGCCCGGGCCCATGCCCTGCTCCGCCGGCTGTTTCAGCGCCAGTTCATCGATATGCGCCGAAATGCGCCCGACCACCTCGCCGCCGCGCCTGGCCAGGAACAGCTGACCGCGCGCATGATCCCAGAACGGGTTCTTGCCGGGGGTGAACTTGGAAATTTCCTCCGAGCGCAGATTGGGGACCCAGTTTGGATCTGACGGCCCATTTTGATCTGACGCCCCATTTTGATCTGACGCATTGTGCCGATAAGCGTAATCGACAAAGGCAGCGCGGTCGGCCTTGCTGGAAACGGGTGTGATGACTAGTTCGGCTTTGGCCACGATCCTGCCTTTGTTCCGCATTATGGGGACTATCAGGATCGCGACCTGCGGCCGGTGCCCGCACCTTGTCAAGCATGAGCAAGGCGCCGCCAGCCGCAAAAGTCCGTAACGGGCCGGCTTTTTGCCCGATGACTTTGGATTTTGAACGTATGACTGCCCAGGAAGCCATCGACCTGTCTCCCAACGCGCCCACCGAGGCGCCAGAGCGCCTGCGCTCGTCGCAGATCCCGGACGACAAGGAGATGCTGCGCGCCGCCGTCGAGCTGACGCGCGACATCGCCGCCGCGCGCCCCGAAATCTACTGGCCGGACATGCTGGCATCCGCCCTGGTGGGCTACGGCGCGCTGGCCGGCGCGATCCTGGTGAGCAATCCCTGGGCAGCGCTCGCGCTGGGCCTGCTGGCTTCGCTGGCGCTCTACCGCGCGCTGCTGTTCATCCACGAACTGACCCACATCCACCGCGACGCCCTGCCCGGCTTCCGCTTCGTGTGGAACCTGATCGTCGGCATCCCGATGCTGATCCCCTCGTTCATGTACGAGGGCGTGCACACGATCCACCACACCCGCACCCGCTACGGCACCATCGAGGACCCGGAATACCTGCCGCTGGCACTGATGAAGCCGTGGAGCCTGCCGGTCTTCGCGCTCACCGCGATCCTGCTGCCGCCCGCGCTCCTGATCCGCTCGGCGGTGCTGACGCCGCTCGGCGTGGTGATCCCCCCCTTGCGCAAGCTGGTCTGGGGCCGTGCCTCGGCGCTCGCCATCAACCCGCGCTTCGATCGCCGCGCCCCCGAAGGCAAGTTCGCGCAGATGGTGTTCTGGCAGGAACTGGGCTGCTCGGTCTGGGCCATCGCCGTGCTCGCCGCGAGCTATGCCTATGGCTGGCGCCCGCTGGTGATCGCGCTCTGCGTCATGTCGCTCACCGCCTTCCTCAACCAGGTCCGCACTCTGGTCGCGCACTTGTGGGAGAATGATGGCGAGGCGATGACCGTCACCGCGCAGTACCTCGATTCGGTGAACGTGCCGCCGCCGGCGAAGTTCTCCGAACTCTGGGCGCCGGTCGGCCTGCGCTATCACGCGCTGCACCACCTGCTGCCCTCGATGCCCTACCATTCGCTGGCCGAGGCGCATCGCCGTCTTGCCCGCCAGTTCGGCGCGGGCACGACTTATGCCAAAGCGAACTACCCCGGGCTGATGCCGCTGCTGGAACGACTCGCGCGGAGCACGATGCGGGCGCATTGATCAGCGGATTACAAAAAAAGGCCTCGCGAAATGCGAGGCCTTTTTTTGTCCGGAGAGGAGCACGTCGCCCTCTTCCCCGCTGTCCTACTCTTCGGTGCGGATCAGCACCGTCTCGCCGATGAAGGCAAACAGCACGAACGGCGCCCAGGCCGCGATAAGCGGCGGGTAACCGCCGAAGTTGCCCATAGCCAGAGCCGCGTTGTCGAGCACGAAGTAGGCAAAGCCCAGCGCCATGCCGATCACCGCGCGGATCAGCAACTGGCCGGAGCGGGCCAGACCGAAGGCCGTGACGGCGCCCAAGAGCGGCATCAGCACCGATGAAAACGGCCCCGAAAGCTTGTGCCACCAGGCCGCATCGAGTTCGCTGGTACGGCGTCCGGCAACCTTCATCGCCTCGATCGAGCGGGTGAGTTCAAAGATGTCCTGCGAATCCGCGTCGACCTTGGAGAGCATGATCTTGGCAGGGGTGATCCCCGGGGCCACAGTCACCGTGGCGACCCGGCTCGTCGTCGTCTTGGCGACATCGAAGCTGGTGGGGTTTTCGAAGCGCCAGCCGGGATTGGCAAACGTCGCCTTGTCGGCGCGCAGCGTGCGGGTGATGATGCCGTTGTCGTCACGGTTGTAGAACGTCACGCCGTGCAGCACCATGGCATTGCCGTCGCCGTCGATGCTGGAGGCCATCATCAGGTCCCGGCCATCGGCAAGGTAGAGGTTGGCGCGGGCGCTGGTGTTCTTGGGAATCGGCCCGTACTTGGCGCCCTGCCAGGCACTGAGCATCGCGGTCGAGCGGGTGACGATCCGCTCGTTGAACGCCAGGCTGCCGACGGAAATCAGCAAGGCCGACAGCAACAGCGGCGCCAGCACCTGGTGGGCCGACAGCCCCGCCGCCTTCATCGAGATGACCTCGCTGTTCTGGTTGAGCGTAGCCAGGGTGATGATCGTGGCCAGCAGCACCGAATAGGGCAGGAACCGCGCGATCAGCTGCGGGATACGCAGCGTCACGTAATACAGCAGCTGCGATTCGCCGTTGCCCTTGTAGGCCAGGATATCGCCGCTCTCGCCCAGCAGGTCGAGCACCTGGAGCACCAGTACCAGCATCAGCAGCACGGCAAAGATGCGCACGACAAACAGCCGCGCGAGGTACCAGGTCAATGTGCGTGAAGGGAAGAATTCCATCTCGATCCCAGGTCAGGCCGCGTCTTCGGACGCGATTTCGGGCAATACGGGTCCATGGCGCCGCCGCTTGAGCAGCGACTTGAGCCACTTGACGACGATCTCCGAGCCCTTTTCAAGCCAGCCGAGCGGCTGCCCGCCGGGCACGTAGGCGACCCGCCAGTACATCCACACGATCAATGCCGCGAACAGGGCAAACGGCCCCCAGAGGCCGAGAATCGGGTTCATCTTGCCAAGCGCGGCAACGTCGGCGGCATATTGGTTGACCTTGTGATAGGCCACGACCAGCACGATCGACACGAACAGGCCGAGCGCCGATGTCGAACGCTTGGGCGGGATCGCCAGCGCCACCGCCAGCAGCGGCAGCAGCAGCATCATGATCACCTCGACCATGCGGTAGTTGAAGTTGGCCTGGCTGGAGACGCGCTCTTCCTCGGGCACGCCCTTGTTCCAGCCCAGGTGCATCAGTTCCGGCAGGAGGTACTCGCGGTCCTGGCCGCCACGCTTGCGGAACTTCTCGATCTGCGGAAGCTCGACCGGCAGGTCATGGCGGGTGAAGGTCAGCACGCGCGGGTCCTTGCCCGGCACGTCCTGGATGATCTGCCCGTTGTCGAGGCGCAGGATGATCGTGTCAGGCGCGCCCTTGAGCGCGAGGAACTGGCCTTCGCGCGCGGAGATCGACAGCACCTGGCCCTTGTCGTTGGCCACGCGCGCGAAGATGCCGATCAGGCGGCGGCCCTCGTCGCGGCTCTCGTCGATGCGCAGGGCCACGCGGTCCTTGAGCGTGGTGAACTCGCCCACCTTGATCGAGGCGCCCAGAGCGCCCGACTTCAGTTCGTAGTTCAGCTCTTCGTAGTAGTAGCGCGAAAGCGGCTGGAGATAGCCGACGATGGCGAAGTTCAGGCCCGCCAGCAGGATCGTCAGGATATAAGGCACCCTGAGCAGCCGCGTGTAGCTGAGGCCGACCGCACGCATGACGTCCAGTTCGCTCGACGTCGCGAGCTTGCGGAAGGCCAGCAGGATGCCCAGCATCAGCCCCAGCGGGATCGCGAGGCTGGCATATTCCGGCAGGAGATTCGCGAGCATCTTGAAGACGACACCGATCGGCCCGCCTTCCGTCGCGACAAAATCGAAAAGCCGCAACATCTTGTCGAGCACCAGCAGCGAGGCTGCCAGCAGGAAGATGCCGAACATCGGCATCAGCACCAGGCGCAGGATGTAGCGGTCTATGGCGTTTAGGAATTTCACGCTGTGGGGTTCACCGGGACTTCGTCGTAATACCGTGCTTCAAAGGCCCTTAAACGCTTGGCGCAGGTGGGCAAAGCGAATTGTCCACGGCCATGCGAAGAACGCCCCTGCGCAGGCCTTCCTGGGCGCCCAAAAGGCCCGGAATTGCGACCGGTGGAGCGCCGGCGGGCTGCTGGTCCGGTCCCCGGGATACGCTCCGTTTCACCGTTACATGCCTCCTTTTCACGATTGCCTGCCCGCCCCCGACTGCGAAGAGCGCCAGCCCCCCGATAGGACAAGACTGCTCGCGCCATGCCCTCGCCTCGAACCGACCTGCTGCCGACCCATTTCGATACGCGCCGCTTCTTCCTGCACGAAAGCGCTCCGTGCATGTCCGCAGCCCAACGCCGCAAGTTCGCCCGCGACCTCGAGCGTTTTGCCTGGCGCACGGAGGCCGCAGGCAGGCACGATGCCGACGCCATGATCTTCGAGACGCTGGTGATCTTCGGCAAGGCAGGACGGGACATCGACGCCGCGCGCTGGACGGCTCTGGCGCTGGATGTCACGGCTCAGGTCCGCCGCGGCGACGTCGCAGGCGCAGCCGCCCGCCTGATGCCCCAAGGCGCCGACATCACCCACGAAAGCACCGAGGACGGACACAGAATCGCGCACCTGACGATCCGGGACGACGAAATCACCCTTGAGGCCGAGGCGGCGGCATGGTCGCCTGCCGCAGCCATGGTTGCGGTGCTGTTCCGCGCGCTGGCCTGCCATTTCTCCGAAACACCGGATAACCCGGCGGACGCTGCGGGACATGGTGACCCAGACGCCGGTCCTTGCGGGCTGGACGCTGTGATCGGCGAAATCGCCTGCGCTGCCGGGGGTAGTGGCGGGGTCTGACCACGGCTTGAAGGACCCAAGTGCGGTCCTCGGACCGCAATTGCCTGCCATTTAAGGCAAACGGCGCCCCGGCGCGTTACGGCCGGTCGCTCAGGCCTTTTCGAGCGTACATTGCAGCGGGTGCTGGTTCTGCCGCGCGAAATCCATCACCTGGTTCACCTTCGTTTCGGCGATCTCGTAAGGGAAGATCCCGCAGACGCCCACACCCTTCTGGTGGACATGAAGCATCACCCGCGTCGCCTGTTCCAGATCCATATGGAAAAAGCGCTTGAGGACCATCACCACGAATTCCATCGGGGTGTAGTCATCATTGAGCATCAGCACCTTGAACTGGCTTGGTTTTTTCGGCTTTGCCCGGGTCTTGGTGGCAATGCCGACATGTTCGCTGCCGTCGGTGTCACCGTTCTCGCCGTCTGGCCCGGAAACGATATGCCCCCCAAGATGCGCAGCTTCGGCGAGCGTCATGGCGGCGCGCGAAGACGCAGGATGGCTCAGGCAGGAATCGGACATCGGGGAAATCATCGGGAGAGAATATCGTATCGCCCACCCGAGAAACAAGGCCTGCATCGCGGTTTGTCGCAAAGTCCGGCGCTGAAACGCCCCGAGACCGCCCTGAAACGCACCGACAGTTCCCTGAGCTTACCCCGGAGTGACATTACCGGAAATCAAATTACCGGAAACCGATCCGGGCGGGTACTGCAGCAGCGCAGACCACCCCAAGGCGGCGACCGGACGGAATTCCATCCGGCCGCTGGACCGACATGGGGAGAGCGGTCCGGAACGGGCCCTCTTTGAGACAGGCCGGCAGCAGGTGCAGGCCAATTCGGCAGAAGGCCGGCTCCGGACACAGCCCGGTCGACCCCGAGGGCAACCGGGCCGGACGCCGGATCAGACCGCCGCGTGGCGGACCTTTTCCATCGCGATGCTGACGCGGCCCGAAAGCGGGGCCATCACGTCGCTCATCAACTTGAGCATGGCTTCGCTGTTCTTTGAGCTGTAGGCGACAGCACTGTCGAAGTTCTTGCGGGCGATGTCGCCCTGGAGCTTGAAGAAGTCGGTCGGCGACTTGACGGCGGCGAGTTCCTTGATGTCGCCGGTCATGGTGGCGAACGAGGTGCGGCCTTCGCTGACCAGTTCCGAACCCAGGCCCTGCAGCCCTTCGGCAAGGATCTTGCCCGATTCGACGACGGCTTCGAGGTTGCCCTTGGTGAAGTCACCCAGTTCGCCGAGCGCGCCGGTGCCCTTTTCGAATGCGGCCTTGGCCTTGGTCTGGGCGTCGGCAACCGCGTCCTGGAAAGCAGAGAGATTAGCGCTCATGTCCATTGTCGTATCCTCGAGCATGAAGTTGGAGATCAGTCCTGCGAAACTTGAAATGCCCGGCTTTGCCGGTGCGGGCTTGGTGGCCCCGGCCTTTGCCGGAGCTATCTTCGCCGGAGCCGGCCTGGCCGCAGCAGCGGCCGTGGGCCTGGTCGCAGCAGCGGCCGTTGGCGTTGCCGCGAGAGGCGTGGCAACCGCCGGCTTGGCGATGATCCTGGTCGTGCCTGCCTTCGGTGCGGCGGCAGGCTTGATCGCCTTTGCGGCGACAGGCTTCGGTGCGGGCTTCGGCGCCAGCTTCGGCGCCGGAACCTTGGCAGCGGGACCCTTGACGATCGGCTTGGCCGCGACCTTTACCTTCGCCGCCGGTTTTCCCTTGGCGATCGGTTTAGCCTTGGCCGCCGGTTTTGCCCTGACTTCCGGTTTTGCGGGAGCCTTGGGGGCGGACGCCTCCTTGGGCGCGGCCGCGACAACCGGCGTGGGAGTGGCGGCGGCAGGCGGAACCGGAGTGGCTGGGACCGCAGCGGGCTTGGCCGCTTCGACCGGCTTGTCTGCCGGTACAGCCGTCCCGGTGGCGGCCTTGGAATCTGTAGAGGAAGCATCCATCACGGGTTCTGCCTTCTTCACGTCAGGCACTTGTTCCGCCGCGGCTGCATAAGCCTTTTCGGCAAGTGCCTCATCCTTTGCATCGTCCTTCCCGGCCATCTGACTGTTCCTGCGTTTTTGCCGAAAACTCGTACCGAATGGGTCTGGACGGAGCCGCAGTCGCCTTGGGACCACTTTGGGGATCGTTCCGCTCACCCTGACGGGCCAGCCGCGACATCCACGTGATCGAAGCGCCATGTCGGCCCGCGTTCACTGCAAATCTGGAATTCCTGCGATTCGAAATCTTGTTTTGTTGCATTGCACAATATGGCTTCCGGACAATGAAGTCAATCACACCATGCTGCAGTGCAGCATAAGCGATCTGGCTGGAGGCGGGACAAGGTTACCGACCGAGATTCAGGCGACGGGATGATCGCAAGACCGGCCTTGACCGGCCTTGACCGCCCATCACCGCCTCCCCGTAGGCAACCGGTCATGCCGCTCATAACGCCTTGAATCCCGCTCTTATACCGCGACTGCAACGAAAATGGAGCGAGCGCCACCGGCCGGCGGCACGGCAGGATGGCGCCGCACGGCAGGATGGCGCCGCACCGCAGCGACCGCCCACATCGACCAGCACACATCGACCAGCCACATCGACCGTGTGCACAGGCCCCGCCGCCAACCGCATGCCCGATGCCCGCTGCGACACGGCGCACCCGGCGCGGGGCGAATCGTTGGCCGGGATTCAGGCCGGGCCGGGGAGCGGGTCGGGGAGCGGGTCGGTGCCGCGCAATTCGCCGCGCGCGAACCGCGCAGCGGCGGCTTAGCGCTGGGTGACGTAGCGCCCGGGCGCGTCCTCGATCACCTTGTCGCCGCGCCCGCCCGGACGGCGCTTGCCGCGCGCCGCCACTTGCACGGGATCAAGCGCCTGCAACCACGCCGCCCAGTGCGGCCACCAGCTGCCGGGATGCTCGCGCGCCCCTTCGACAAAAGCCTCCAGCGTGTCGGCACCGGCGTCGTTGGTCCAGTACTGGTACTTGCCCGCCGACGGCGGATTGACCACGCCGGCAATGTGCCCCGACCCCGCCAGCACAAAGGTCGAGGGGCCCGCCAGATAGTGCGTCAGCTTCCAGACGCTGCGCGCCGGCGCGATGTGATCCTCGCGCCCGGCCTGGATATAGGTGGGCGTGGTGATGCGGTGGAGGTCGATCGGCACCCCGCCGGCCTGCAGCGAATCCGCCACCACCAGCCGGTTGTCGCGATAGAGATCGCGCAAGTAGCTGCGGTGCCAGCGGGCCGGCAGGTTGGTGACGTCGCCGTTCCAGTGGAGCAGGTCGAAGGCCGGATAGTCCTCGCCCAGCAGGTAGTTCTTCTCCACCGTGCTCCAGATCAGGTCGTTGCCGCGCAGGATGTTGAAGGTCGCGGCGAGATAGCGGCCGTCGAGATAGCCTTCGGGCGAGAGCTTGCCGATCGCCTCGATCTGCTGGTCGTCGATGAAGTTGCGCAAGTCTCCCGCATCCTCGAAATCGACTTGCGCGGTAAAGAAGGTGGCGCTGGCGACCTTGTCCGCCTCGCCCTTGCGCGCCAGCACCGCCAGCGTGGCGGCCAGCGTGGTCCCGGCGACGCAGTAACCGATGGTGTGCACCGAGGGCACGCCAAGCCGCGCGCGCACCGCGTCGATCGCCTCGATCTGGGCGGCGATGTAATCGTCCCAGACCAGATCCGCCATCGCCGCATCGGCGGACTTCCACGAGACCATGAACACGCTCACGCCCTGCTCCACCGCCCAGCGCACGAAGCTCTTCTTGGCGTTGAGGTCGAGGATGTAGAACCGGTTGATCCACGGCGGGAAGATCAGCAGCGGGGTCTTGAGCACCTTGTCGGTGGTCGGCGTGTACTGGATCAGCTGGTAGAGCGGCGTCTCGAACACGACCTTGCCCGGTGTCACCGCGATGTTCTCGCCCAGCACAAAGGCACCGGGGCGGACATGGGTGAGCTGGCCCTTGCGCATGTCGTCGAGCAGGTTCTCGAAACCGCGGATCAGGCTTTCGCCCTGCGAGCGGCGCGCGGCCTCCAGCGCCACCGGATTGGTCATCGGGAAATTCGCCGGGCTCAGCGCATCGACGATCGCGCGGGTGGCGAAGAGCAGCTGTGCCTTGCGCGCGGGCTCCAGTCCTTCGGCCTTCTCGGCCAGGCCGACCAGCTGCTCGCTGAGCATGAGGTAGAGCTGGTGGATGACCGCGAAGAAGGGCTGGCGGCGCCATTCGGGATCGGCAAAACGGCGATCCGCACGCGGCAGCACCGGCTCGGCGGCGGCACCTTCCCCCGCACCCTGCCCAGCGTCCTGGCCTGCCCCCCGGCCTGCGCCCCGGTCTGCCCCCTGGCCTGCGGCTGTTGCCGCCGGGCCGAGGCCGTACTGGCCCAGCACCCCGTTGATGAGCTGCGCCGCCTCGTTCCACAGCCGCTGCTGCACTTCGGGATCGGCGAGCGGCAACTGGCGCACGACGGCCTCGGCGCTCGCCACCCACTTGACCGGATCGGACCAATGACCCTTCCCGTCCCTGGCCTTGCCGAGCTGCTCGACCTGGAAATCGGTCCAGATCGAATGCATGCGCCCGGCGATCTCGGCCCAATGGACCGCGCTCTCCGCCTCGGGAGAGCCCTCCTTGGGAACGAGGCCGCCGAAAAGGCCGGTCACCTGACTGGCATGATCCTGGAAAATTCGGGTCATCAGATCGGTGGCGTCGGTCGCCATGTGTGGTCGAACTCCGGCTGGGCGGGACCCGCTGCGAATCCCCTCTGCCTCATTCCTATCCACTGCATCGCCCGCCGCCAACCGGCCAAAACTTGCGCGATCCCCGGAATTCCCATCACACGATTGCGCAAGCACCATTTGCGCGGAGGGTTTATTCCCCTACAGGGACCGGCACGGCACTTCTCGCCGTGTGTTTTATGGATTCTCAGAGGTCATGGAAGACGAGTTCTACCGCATCAAGCGCCTGCCGCCCTACGTTATCGCCGAAGTCAACGCGATGCGTCATGCGGCACGCCAGGCCGGTAGGGACATCATCGACCTCGGCATGGGCAACCCCGACCTGCCGCCGCCCGCCCACGTGATCGAGAAGCTGTGCGAAGTCGCCCAGAAGGAAGACGCCCACGGCTATTCGGCCTCCTCGGGCATTCCCGGCATCCGCCGTGCCCAGGCCAACTACTACGGCCGCCGCTTCAACGTCGATCTCGATCCCGAGACCGAAGTGGTGATGACGATGGGGTCGAAGGAAGGCCTCGCCAGCCTCGCCACCGCGATCACCGCGCCGGGCGACGTGGTGCTCGCGCCCAACCCCAGCTACCCGATCCACACGTTCGGCTTCATCATCGCCGGGGCGACGATCCGCTCGGTGCCGACCACACCGGACGAGCGCTACTGGGAATCGCTGAACCGCGCGATGGCCTTCACGGTGCCGCGCCCCTCGATCCTGATCGTCAACTATCCCTCGAACCCGACCGCCGAGACGGTGGACCTCGCCTTCTACGAGCGCCTGGTCGCCTGGGCGAAGGAGAACAAGGTCTGGATCCTTTCCGACCTTGCCTATTCGGAACTCTATTTCGACGGCAATCCCACGCGCTCGATCCTCGAAGTGCCCGGCGCCAAGGACGTGGCGGTGGAATTCACCTCGATGTCGAAGACTTTCTCGATGGCGGGCTGGCGCGTCGGCTTCGCGGTGGGCAACCCCAAGCTGATCGCGGCGCTCAAGCGCGTGAAGTCCTACCTCGACTACGGCGCCTTCACGCCGATCCAGGCCGCGGCCTGCGCGGCGCTCAACGGCCCGCAGGACATCGTCGAGAAGAACCGCAACCTCTACCAGAAGCGCCGCGACGTCATGGTCGAGGCGTTCGGCCGCGCCGGCTGGGACATCCCCAGCCCCAAGGCCTCGATGTTCGCCTGGGCGCCGCTGCCGCCGGCATTGAAGGAAATGGGCAGCCTGGAATTCTCCAAGCAATTGCTCACCCATGCCGAAGTCGCGGTGGCGCCGGGCGTGGGCTACGGCGAGGACGGCGAAGGCTTCGTGCGCATCGCCATGGTCGAGAACGAGCAGCGCCTGCGCCAGGCCGCGCGCAACATCAAGCGCTACCTCGTCTCGATGGGCGTCAACACGCCGGCTGCCTGATGGAACCCGGCACGGTTCGCCCGCCCGGCGAACCGTGCCGCCCCCCCCCTCACACACACGGTGCCTTCGCATCGGAACAGATAGCCGGGGGCAAAAGCCAAGTCACCGTTACAGGCGCCTTGCCATTGTCCGGATTTTGCCCGAACAGCCCTGCAATTTTGTACTACTGTAAAATAATAGGTATTGTTACCGGAGCGCCTCTCCCCCCAAAAAGCGCTCATCGGTTACATCTGCCATAGCGGAATTGGGGGGGCCAATGACCTATCTGGGCAAGAGCGAATGTCACGCGCCACGCTTTCGCTGGCTGGCGAACAGGGCAATCCCGACGCAGCTTGACCTGCGTCGATGCGGCTGGATCCTGGAGCCCGAGATCCAACCATCGCCGGACTGCATCGGCATGATCGACGCCTGCGGCATGGAAACCGGGCAATGGCTGCCCGTGCTGGAAACCCTGCGGCCGGACGTGCGGCGCACCGTGCTGGTATCCGGGGTCAGCGACCCTTCGGAGCGCACCGCGCTGCTGCATGTCGGCTTCGGCGATGTCCTCGCGGCAACGACGGACATCGACGAACTTGAGGCCCGGGCCAATCGCCTGGCCCAGTTCGCACAGTGCCTGCCGCGCCGCCGCCGGATCGGCCGCCTCACCCTCGACCTGCTGGCCCGCGAGGCCTTTGGCGACGGCGAACCGCTGAACCTCAACCCACGCGAATTCGCGCTGATCTGGCGCCTGGCGGATTCGCTGGACGAGACGGTCAGCAAGGAAACGCTGATATACGACGTCTGGCGGATGGGTTTTGTGCCCGAAACCAACAGCGTGGCCGTCCACATGTCGCGCCTGCGCCGCAAGCTCGCCTTTGTCGGGCTGGCCGGGATCATCGAAACCTCGCCCAACGGCGGCTACCGCCTGACATTGCCGCGCCCGGATGCAGGCGTGAACGAAACGCGCAGCGCGCCGCGCAGCGCCGCCCTGGCGAACCTGTAAGACCCGCAGCACACCGACCGCGGATCCCCCATGCGCCGGCATGTCCCGGCGCATGGGCCGGGACGATCACCCCTTGCGGGCCAGCGCCGCGAGGTCATCCGGTGTATTGACGTTGGGGATAGCGATCCCCGCCTCGACCAGACGTGCACCGGCAAGATCGGCAAAGCGCCGCATCGAATGGCGGTCCTCGCTATGCAGCAGGGCCTCGAGCACTCTCGTCGCGGTGGTGGGCCAGATGCCGATCACCGGCTGCGCGGCCAGACACGCGGGCGCCGGCCCCAATCGTTCGAGCAAGTCGTCCGGCAGGAATGCGGCATCGACACTGCAACTCAGGACATGGTCATACCCCTCGTCCTGCGCATGACGCATGGCGGCGGCAAGCCCGCCCAGAGGCCCCATGTCCGCGCGCGGCCAATCCGGCAGGGTCGGCGCCGGGGCGGTTTCCCGCCCGGTCACCACGACATGCTCGCACCACCCCGACAGGGCATCCACCGCCAGGGCCAGAAGGCTGTGGCCGTCCAGCTCGGCCAGCGCCTTGTCGCTGCCGAACCGGCTCGACCGGCCACCTGCAAGAACCGCTCCGAGAATCATGAAAAGATGCTCCGTGAAGGCAGGGAACAGCCCCCTCATGACCATCTAGCGCGAACTTCGGGGCAGGCGGAAGTGCCGATTGCAGCCGCTGGTGCGCTTCCCGCGGGCGATATTGATGCGGACAGCGGCAAGGAAATCCACCGAACAAGCGAATCCCCGGTTGCGCCCGACGGATTCCGTTGTTAGGGGCGCACTCCTCCACACCGGATGGCCCGATGGCGGAGTGGTGACGCAGCGGACTGCAAATCCGTGCACGCCGGTTCGATTCCGGCTCGGGCCTCCATTTTCGCTCGCCGGATCATCCCATCCGGCATCATGCGAAACGATGCTGCCTTGCAGCCTGTCGTGAGCGCAGCGCTCTCCGGTGGATTTCATCAGAATTTTCGTGTTTCCCACGCAGCGGTGAACAGGCATGGCCGTGGCCTGTGGGCGCCCCCGCATGGTCGTCGCCCGCCGTCGCCCGCCATGCCCCCCCCCCTTGGCCCGATCGCTGCACTACTTAGCGGCCACGCTCCCGCTCTTGCGCGCCCTGCGCCCGTCTCAGCCGCATGCTCGGTTCGCATCGCCCGGCAGACCGTTTCTGGTCGGGTCGACCCTGCCCCGGACAGGCCTGAAAACCGTCATGGGGAAAACCCCCATACCCCAAGTTAACCATCTAATTTTTCGCAGTTTTACGGGGGTTTTGGCACTCAGGGATGCCCATACGGGAAATCCCTTAGTTGGTCGTACAGTATACGAAAGCCATGGGTTGGAGGGTCAAAGGTCGCATACTCCCAAGTCGCCAGGAACTCCCGAAAATCCCGATGCCCCTCACCGGGCAGGCCGAAGATCGGGCTACGCGCGACCGAAAAACGTCACAGGAACAATTCTTGAGAGATTGATGACAGAGAATTTTCCTTCGGGGCGCACGGAAAACACTGAAAACAATGCAATGTCGCAAATTGAATATAGGTTCTCATTAAAGCTGAGGGTGGATTCGCCCCATCAACTCTGGAGCGCCGCGGCAGCGCGGTGCCGGACCCTGCCCGGCATTTGCGAGGACGACGTGAGCGACATGATCGGTCCCGTCGACGATCCCTCGATCGCGGATTGCCTGATGGTTCTGGCCTTGCCCGACCAGGTGCCCGGCTGCACCCGCCTCGACGCGGACCTGTGCAGCGATATGCCGCCCTGGCAGGCCCCGCGCCATTCACGGGACCGGCTGGCCGACGACTGCCGCTGATCGCGGCAGGGTTCGCCGACAGGACCACTGCCGGCGGGACGGGCGCCCGCTCGCGGCGCTCCCCGCGCGCGCTCCTGCGCCGCATGGATCAGCACACTCAGGGGCAGGACCCGCCCGCCCCGCCCCTGACTGGCCAGAACCGGCATGGCGGCACCACCGGACCAACCTTGCCGGACTGATGCAAATCCCGGTGCCTCCGACACCGCCTCGGCCGTCCTGGCGCAGGAGCATCGCGCCCGGTCACAGGCCGCTTCGAGACCTGCGGCAGGCGGATGGGGCGAGACCGGCCCGGAACATACCCTCCAGGGGCATTTCCCGGGCGATCACGCCCCTCGCCGCAATCAGATCTCGCTGCTGGTCGCGGCCAGCGCGACGAGGCCGTCCACCGACATGCGGATGCCGTTGACGCCGAGCATGATCGTCGAGCCGTCGGTCACCACGTCGGAAACCCGGGCCACCGAATTGATCGTGGTATCGAGCGTATTGCCGGCCGCGTCGGTCGCGGTGACGGCCAGCGTATAGGCGCCGCTGGCGGCCGTGGTGCCGTCCGCCTGGGTTCCGTCCCATTGATACTCGCCCTGCGCTTCGGGATCGAGCGTCACCGTCTGGACCACCTTGCCATTGGCATCGGAAATCGTGGCGGTCACCGAAGCCGGCGTGCCGTTCACGTAGTAGGTCCAGTGGGCAGGATCGTCGCCAAGGCCGGCCACCGCGGAATCGAAGCGCGCATCCTTGCCGATGAAGCTCGAATACTGCGCCATCTGCGAGGAGGTCAGCTGCGAGAGGATGTCGGTCAGCGTGCCGTTCTGCTGGATCTGCTGCTCGACCTGCGAATACTGCACGAGCTGCTGCGTATATTCCGAGGTGTCCGTCGGGTTGAGCGGATCCTGGTTGGTCATCTGCGTGGTCAGCAGCTTCAGGAACAGGTTGTAGTCCGAAAGCAGGCTGGTGGTTGCCGCCGAGGTGCTGTCGCTCGACGACGACGAAGTGCTGGAGACTGTGGTCATGTTCTATGGATGTCCTATGCCATGAGATCGACGTGGCCGCTGCTCCTGAGCGACCGGTAGACCGGGTCGTCGCCCCCGCCAAAACTGTCGGCGAAGCCGGAGGCAGCCTGCCCCTGCGCGCCTTGTCCGCCCTGCCAGCGCGAGTTGCCGTTCTGGCCACCATCCTGCCCACCGTTCTGGCCGCCACCCGCACGCGTATCGAAGCGCAGCGACTGGCCATCCGCGCGGATGCCGGCATCGGCCAGTGCCCGGTTGAGATCGGTGCTTTCGCGGCGGAGCATCTCGGCCGCGGTGGAACTGTCGGCCGACATCACCGCGCGCAGCACGCCGTCGTGGTCAAACGACAGGCGCACGTCGATACGGCCCATGTGGCGCGGATCGAGCTTGATCAACAGGTCGTTGCCGCCGGCATCGAGCGCGCGCGCGATCTGCACGCCCATGTCGGTGCCGAACTGGCCTTCCTGCACGGTGACCGAAGCGCTCTGCGGGCTCGCCGTCGTGCTGGCCGGATAAGGCAGCGCCGCCGGGCGGCTGGCGACCGGTGCGAAAGTCTGGGTGAGCACGGGGCTGGAGAGCGTCGCCGTCTCGCCGCGCGCGGACCCCGCATCGGCCAGCGCGGGGCCTGTCTCGCGCGGGGTCTCATGCGTCGTCGGCGTTTCGCCCGCGTCCTTGCCTTGCGTGGACGCGGCGGCCGAGAAGGCCGCGTGGCTGGCCCCCGCCCCCTTGCCGCTCGCCGCCAATGCGGGCGTGGCTGCGGGCGTGGCGGCGGCATCGACCTTGATCCCATCCGCGGCCGGGTCGGCAGAAACGTCAGCGCCGCCACCGGCGGCCTGCGCCGCGGCGGCCAGCAGGGCCTGCGCGGCTGCCGGCGGTGCAGCGGGGCCGGCAGGCGGCGTCTGCGGCGTCTGCGCAAGCACCTGCTGCGCCGCATCGGCAAGCGCGGCATCGGCCAGCCGGGCATCGCTGTCGGCGCCGTCCTTATCCCTTGCCCCGGGTGCATCGTTACCCGAACCCTTGGCGGCATCCCCAGCCGCCTCCGCAACCGCCTGGCCCGCGCCGTCCTGTCCGCCCGCAAGCGTGGCTTGCGGCAGCGCGGTCTGGTCACGCGCGGCGCCCGGCCCGCTCACCGGCTTGTGCGCGGCGACATCGGCCGGCTTGACCACGGGCGCGCCTTGCGCCGTTGCGGCCGCCTCCGGGAAAGCGGCCGCAAACGTCGCTTCGGCGATCGAGGTCGCCGGGTCGCTTACCGTCGCATCGGCTTCGGCGGGCGGCGCCAGCGCCTCGGCTGCGGGATCGACCGGCACGGCCCCGGCATTGCCGGCGGCCTCCTCCAGCAGCGCCCCGAACGCCGGGGTGGAGCCTTCGTCCGCCGTCCGGGCACCATCATTCGCAGCGCCTGCGGCAGTGCCGGTCGTTCCCGAGCCCCTGGCTGCGGCCGCGCCCGTGGCACCGCCCTTGCCGGTTCCTGCGGACGATCCGGTTCCTGCGGACGATCCGGTTCCTGAGGACGATCCGGCCCCTGAGGACGATCCGTTCGCCGCGCGCGTCAGCGCCGGAGCACCGGCCGCCGGGGCGGTCGACGCAGCAGGAGCCGTCATCGGAAACACCGCATTCATGGAAATCGTCATCTGTCGCTACCCTTGCCGGTATCGTCCGGCCCAGATCTCATCATAGAGGGATTGCAGCCTTCCCGGTCCCGGGAGCGTGCGCAAACTGCCGGTTCAGCCGATCGTGCCCAGCGTGCGCAGGCGCGCGCGGGGATGGATCTCGTTCTGCGAGAGCACCACCGTGGCCGGTCGCACCCGCTCGATGATCGAGCGCACGAAGGGGCGCAGCGGCGGGCTGGTCAGCAGGCAGGGGATCTCGCCCTGTGCGGCAAACCGGTCGTAGGCCTCGCGCACGGCGGCGATGAAGGCCTGGAGGTGCGAGGGCGCCATCGCGAGGTGGCGTTCGTCGCCCTGGCCGACGATCGCCTCGCTGAAGGCCTCGTCCCATTCGCCGCCCAGGGTGACGATCGGGATCGTGCCGTCGAGGGTCTGCTGGGCGGAAATCTGGCGGGCGAGGCGCGCACGCACATGCTCGGTCACTTGCGTGAGGTTGTTGGTCATCGCCGTCGCCTCGGCAATGCCCTCGAGGATCGTCGGCACGTCGCGGATCGAGACGCCTTCGGACAGCAGGTTCTGCAGGACGCGCTGCACGCCCGAGATCGAGATCTTGGCCGGGATCAGGTCGGCGATCAGCTTCTCGGTATCCTTGTGGACCTCGTTGAGCAGCTTCTGCGTCTCGGTATAGGAGAGCAGGTCTGCGATGTTGTCCTTGACGATCTCGGTCAGGTGGGTGGTGACGACGGTGCCGCAGTCGACCACGGTGAGCCCGCGGAACCCGGCCTCGTCGCGCATCTCGCGGTCGATCCACAGCGCCGGAAGCTGGAACACCGGCTCCTTGGTCGGCTCGCCGCGCAGGCCGGTTTCCTGGCCCGAGGCGTTGATCAGCAGGAGCTTGCCGATACGCAGTTCGCCGCGCGCGATCTCGGTCTCCTTGACGAAAACGATGTATTCGTTGGGCTGCAGCGCCATGTTGTCGAGAATGCGCACCGAGGGCAGCACGAAGCCGTAGTCGGTCGCCATCTGGCGGCGCAGCGCCTTGACCTGGTCGTCGAGGCGCGGCTCGGCGGTGGCATCGTTGATCAGCGGCAGCAGCCCGTAGCCGAGCTCGATGCGCAGCGCGTCGATGGCGAGCGTGCGGGCGATGGGTTCCTCGGCGGCGGCGGCCTCGCGCTGCTTGGCCTGGGCGGCTTCCATGTTCTCGCGGATGGTCTCGGCCTCGGCCTTCTTGGTCATCGTCCAGGCCGCCCAGCCGCACAGGCCGGCGAGCGAGGCGAAGGGGAAGAACGGCAGGCCGGGAACCAGGGACAGCGCCCCCATCAGCACCGCGACGATGCCGAAGGCCTTGGGATAACGGCCCAGCTGCTCGCCCAGCGCCGCGCCGGTCTTACCGGTGACGCCGCCCTTGGAGACCAGCAGGCCCGCCGCGGTCGAGACGATCAGCGCCGGGATCTGGCTGACCAGGCCGTCGCCGACGGTGAGGATCGTGTAGGTCTTGAAGGCTTCGGCGAACGGCACGCCGTGAATGGCGACACCGATGATGAGGCCGACGACCACGTTGATGCCGGTGATCAGCAGGCCGGCGACGGCATCGCCCTTCACGAACTTCGAGGCACCGTCCATCGCGCCGTAGAAGCCGCTCTCGGCCTCGATCTCGGCGCGGCGGTCGCGCGCCTGGGCTTCGGTGATGGTGCCGGCATTGAGGTCGGCGTCGATCGCCATCTGCTTGCCGGGCATGGCATCGAGGCTGAAGCGCGCCGCCACTTCGGCGATGCGGCCCGCACCCTTGGTGATGACCACGAAGTTGATGACGATGAGGATCGCGAAGATGGTGAGGCCGATCACCGTCTCGCCGCCCATCAGGAACTCGCCGAAGGCCGCGATCACCCCGCCCGCCGCATGGTGGCCCTCATGCCCGTGGCCGAGGATCAGGCGGGTCGAGGCCAGGTTCAGGCCGAGGCGCATCATCGTCACGATCAGCAGGATCGTCGGGAAGCTCGACAGCTGGAGCGGCTTCTCGATGAACAGCGCCGTCATCAGGATCAGCACCGAGGCGGTGATCGAGAGCGCCAGGCCCATGTCGAGCATCCAGCCGGGCATCGGCAGGATGAGCATGGCGATGATCGCGGTGACGCCGATCGCCAGCGCCAGGTCGCGGCTCGGCCCCAGGCGGTTCAGGAATTGCTCGAGCTTGGCAGGAAGACCGGAGCGGCCAACGGCATTCATCGCATCACCATGCTTGGGAAAAGGAGGGGAACGCGGGCCGCGGTCCGGCCCGGCCGCCTGTCAGGCGGCGAATTTCGCCGGCGGTCAGTGCCGCACGAGCGCAGGCGGCAAGGCCTGCCCGTCGGCGAGGAACGTGCGCAGCTTGTTGCGCATCGTCCGCACCGAAATGCCCAGCATCGAGGCCGCGCTGGTGCGGTTGCCGGAGCAGCGTTCGAGCGTCTGCAGGATCAGCTCGCGCTCGACATGGTCGACACTGTGGCCGACCAGCCCGCTGACCGCGCGGCGGAACGGCGGCTTGCCGGCGCGCTCCCCGCGCAGCCGCGCCACCACCTCGGCCATGTCCACCGCAAGCTCGACCACGGTGACGTCGCCGCCGCCGCGCCAGCTCTCGCGGATCGCCATGCCCGGAGTGCCGACCGAGATGCTCGCGGCCGATCCGCGCACCATTTCCACCGCCAGCCCCATCGTCGGGCCGAGTTCGCCGACCAGCATGAGCCGCGTGGTGGCGCCGTCCGCTTCGCCGCGGACGCCGTCGCCGACCGGCTTTTCCGGCAGGCTGTCGAGGTCCGTCTCCGGGCCGGTTTCGAGGGCGCGCCCGGGGTTCATCCCTCCTGCCTCACAATTTCGGTGAGCGTGACACCCAGCGTGCTGTCGATCAGCACGACTTCGCCGCGCGCGATCAGGCGGTTGTTGACAAAGATGTCGACCGGCTCGCCGACGCGGCGGTCGAGCTCGACCACCATGCCCGGCTTCAGCCGCAGCAGTTCGCCGATGTCCATGCGCGAGCGTCCCAGCACGGCCTGGACCTTGACCGGAACGTCGAACACGGCCTGAAGATCGTCGGGCGTGGGCGGGGTGCCGGGCTTGGTGTTCCAGCCGCCCATCGCCTCGACCGGCCCGTCTGCGGCCTCGTCGTCATTGAGGAAAGCGGGCGCAAGCTGCCGCGGCTCGAAGTCGTCGCTCATGAGAGGGCCTTTCAACTGTTCATCCATTGGCGGATCACCGAAGCGGATTCGGCGGGGCTGGCGGAGATGGCATCACCGATGCGGCGCAGGGCCGACAGCTTGATGCGGCCATCGACCTGGGCCAGCGCGATTTCCTGATCGAGCAGCGGCTCGCCCTGCGCGCCGCGCAGTTCTTCCAGCCGGCGCATCGCCTCCTCGTCGCCGTCGGCGGCGCGCTCGCCCAGCGAGAGCATCTCGCCGTCGATCGCATCGCGCTGCTCCACCACGCCTTCGAGCAGCGGCGGCTGCGCCGGCGGCAGGAGCTTGGGCTTGAGCATGCGCAGCGCGATGAGGGCAATGCCGCCGACCAGCACGATCTTGAGCACGTCGAACAGGCGGTCCCAGGTGAGGCCGAACGGCAATCCGCCCGCAACGCCGTCGACATCGGCCGGGGTGTTGAACGCCATGTTCTCGACCACCACGCTGTCGCCGCGCCCGGCATCGAAGCCGACCGCATTCTCGACCAGGCGCTGGAGGCGCTGGACCTGGGCGGCGGGCAGCCCCTGCGGACCGCCGTCGACCATGACCGCCACGGTCAGGCGCGAAAGCTGGCCGGGATTGCGCACCGCGACCTTCTGGGTGCGGCTGTTCTGGTAGGTGGTATCTTCCGAGGTCTCGTTGCGGGCGGAACGCCGGCTGTCGCCGCCGTTGCCGTTGACGTTGGTGGTGTTGTCGGGAAGCTGGGTGGCGACCGTGACGCCGCGCGCACCGGCGGCATTCTCGTCGTTCTGGTCGCTGGATTCCACCGTGGTCTGGTGGGCCACGACCTGCTTGTCGGGATCGTAGACTTCCGATTCCTCGCGCACCTGGTCGCGTTCGAGCACGGCGGCCACTTCGGCGCGCACCTTGCCCTGGCCGACGATCGGCTCGATCATCGCCTCGATCTCGTCGCGCAGGCGCGCCTCGATCGCCGACTGGCGTTCCTCGAGATCGCCCGAACCACCGGCACCGGCGTCCCCTGCCCGCGCCAGCAGCGCGCCGGTCTGGTCAACGATCGACACCGCTTCCGGATTGAGGTCGGGCACCGCCGAGGACACCAGGTAGCGGATCGCCTGGACCGTCTCGCCGGGCAGGCGCCCGGCGGTCTTCACGGTGACGGCGGCGCTGGCCTTGCGCGGCTGGGTCTCGAACATCGCCCGCTCGGGCATGACGATATGGACACGCGCCTTGCTGACTTTCTCCAGCGTCTCGATCGAGCGGGACAGCTCGCCCTCGATCGCACGGGTCTCGTTGAGCCGCGCGCGCGAGGAGGAAACGCCGAAAGGCTCCTCCGCGTCGAGCACTTCGTACCCGATCTTGCCGCCGAGCTGCTCACCGGCCAGCGACATGCGCAGCTCGGCCAGCTTGTCGACCGGGGCCATCACCGCGCTGCCGTCGGCCGAAAGCTGGAACGGCACGTTCTGCGCCTTGAGCTTCTCGGTGATCGACTGGGCCGCGGCCGGATCGAGATCGGAGTAGAGGTAGCCCATCTCCGCGGCGGGGCTGCGCAGCCCCACCCAGGCAAGGCCGCCGAGCATCGCGAGAGCGACACCGCCCATCAGCAGGGCACGGCGCATGCCGATCTGCTCGATAAAGTTGCGCAACGCGTTCAAGATCGCCTCTTATTCCCGGCGAGGCCCCCCTGGCCTCGCTCACGAACATTATAGGATAAGAGACTAGGCAACTCTTGCCGGTTGCCGGAAAAGTTTATGCAGCGGCGCCCAGCCCTGCCTGATCGCCCGATTCCGCAGGCTCGCCATCCCGCGAAACCGCGGTCCCGGCAGCTTCCGATGCGCTTTCAGGCACTTGCACGGCCGCCGGTTCCAGCAGGCCGGCAAGCTCGGCCAGCACCGCCTCGCGGCGCGCGCCCGCATCGACACCGAGACCGCCCTCGACCCAGCCGATCCGCGCATCGCTGGGCGCCACGGCAGGATCGTCGATCACCAGGATCGACAGTTCGCGGCGCTCGCTCGCCTGGCGGGCGGCGACCACCTGCTCCAGATGCGCGCGCAGCGAGGGATGGACACGCACGGTGATGCGCGTGCCGCGCGCCACCTGGTCGAGCGCACGGGCCAGCGCCTCGTCGATGGCGCGGGCCGGCTCCAGCGCCACCGCATGTCCGGCCAGCATCTCGGCGGCCAGCAGCGCCACCGATGCCGCCTCGCGCCCGACCTGCCCGGTCACCTCGTCGAAGCGCCGCACGACGTCGTCGAGCCCGGCATGCAAGGCATCGGTCGCGGCCAGCAGCGCGGTGTCCCGCTCGTGCCGGGCCTGCTCGAGCCCGGCTTCGAAACCATCCGCGCGGGCCCGCACCAGTTCGGCGGCATGCTCCTCGCGCATGCGCTCCATGCGCGCCTCAAGCGCGGCAAGCTCCTCGTAAGCGGCCTTGCCATTGTCCTTTTCCTCGGCCTCCGCGGACGTAAAGCGGAAGACCCTGTCGAAACCGAAGGGCTCAATGCTCATGGCTTTCTCCATTCGCGATGTATCCAGCCGCACCTGTCGTTCCTGACCTGATTAGTTCAAATAAATCGATGAGAATCAAGCATCAATAGATCATTGCGTCGTCGCTCTTGGGATCGACCAGCATGATCTCGCCGCGATCGCCGAGCGACTTTGCCAACCGCACCAGCGCGGTCTGCGCTTCCTCGCATTCGCGCGCGCGGACCGGCCCCATCGCGGCCATGTCGTCGCGCATCAGCTTGGCGGCGCGTTCGGTCATGGCGTTGAAGAAGACCTTCTTCATGTCTTCCGGCGAGCCCTTGAGCGCCAAGGCCAGCTCGCGCTTGTTGCAATTGCGCACGATCGTCTGGATCGCGCCGGGCAGCAGGTTGGCGAGATCCTCGAAGGTGAACATCAGCGCGCGGATGCGCTCGGCCGATTCCGGCGCCTTGTCGTCGAGCGCCTCAAGCATGGCTTCCTCGGTCGAGCGGTCGAGCGCGTTGAACATCTCGGCCATCGTCTCGTGCGGATCGCGCCGCTGCGCGCGCGAGAGGTTGGTCATGAACTCGCTCTTGAGCGTCTGCTCGACCTGGACCAGCACGTCCTTCTGCACCGTGTCCATGCGCAGCATGCGCATGACGACGTCGGTGGCGAACTCGCGCGGGAGTTCCGAAAGCACCCGCGCCGCGTGATCGGGGCGCAGCTTGTGCAGGATCACCGCCACCGTCTGCGGATATTCGTTCTTGAGATAGCCCGCGAGCACCGCCTCGCTGACGTTGGACAGCTTGTCCCACATCGTGCGGCCGGAAGGACCGCGGATGTCCTCCATGATCTCCTTGACCTTGTCGGTCGGCATGATGCCTTCCAGCAGGCGCTCGGTGGTCTCGTAGGAGCCATGCAGCGTCGACATGCTCGACACTTCGCCCGAGAACTGCACCAGCAGATATTCGACGACCACCGCCGGCACGCGGCCGAGCTGCGAGATCGTCGAGGACAGTTCCTTGATCTCCTCGGTCGTCAACTGATCCCAGATCGGGCCGCCCTGCTCGTGGCCGAGCGAGAGCATCAGCGCGGCAGCGCGCTGCATTCCCGAAAATTTCTTGAGCTCGGGCGGTTCGCCCACCGCGGCCATCATCGTCACGTCTTTCATCCCCAAAAAAGTCCGCGAAGCCGACCTGTCGGCACCTGCGACCGTCTATCTTATAGGATGATAGCGGACGGGTGCGAAGTCCGGGAGGCAGAATTGACGATAAAGTACAGCAGCGGGCTCACCGGCCTTTCGATCCTGGGCGGAACCAGCGCCTATACCAGCGCGCTCTCGACCGCGACCTCGACCGAAAGCGCCAAGGTGCTCGCGGCCAAGAAGGCCTTCACGCTGGCGGCCACCACGCCGCCGTGGAAGACCGACGAGACGGACACCTCCTCGATCACCAAGCAAGCCGCCGCGATCAAGAAGCTGCGCTCGATCATCGACGATTCCTATAGCCGCGACAGTTCGCTCGACGACCTGCCCGACGTGCGCACCACCTTCACGATCTACAAGGCGCTGACCAGCCTCCAGGTCCTCGCCGAAAGCGCCGCCAAGTCCGGCACTTCGAAGACCGAGCGCGCGGCGCTGGAAAAGGCCTTCGCCAAAGGCCTCTCCGACCTCCAGACCTATATCGGCAGCGCCGATACCGACCTTCTGACGCTCAACTTCGGCACTTCGGCCAGCCGCACGCAGACGATCGCGGTAAACAAGCCCGACGTCACCGGCGCGATCGCGGGCACCGCGGTGTCCACCAAGGAAGGCGACGCGATCACCGGCCTCACCGGCTCCGAAGTGTTCGAGGTCACGCTCACCAAGGGCACGACCACCCAGACGGTCAGTGTCGACCTGTCGCAATCGACCCAGCCGCCGACACTCGATTCCGTTGCCGCCGCGCTCAATGCCGCAATCGGCGCGACACCGCAGCTCGACGCCAACGGCGACCCCGTGCTTGATGCCGACGGCAACCCGGTCAGCCAGTGGAAGTCGAACTTCACGGTCAAGTACGATTCCGAGGCCGAGAAATGGGGCCTCGTCTTCAACCCCTCGGGCGTCGAGAAAGTTTCGCTCGAGCAGGTCGATGCCGGCGATTCCATCATGGTCGCCAGCGGCGAGACCCGCAAGAGCACGACCACCGACGCCAATGGCAAGACCGTCGACAATTCCATCACCGATGCCGAAGTCTATCGCTTCTCGGACATCGACGGCGACCTGACCTGGGAACGCCTCGGCACGGTCAGCGCCGTCGACAGCGCCGCCACCGCCCAGGCCGAAGCCGCCGCCAGCGAGGATGACGACGAGGATACCGACTACACCGTCCATGCCGATACCGCCGCGCGCGCGATGGTGACCGACAGCGACGGGTTCAGCTACATCGTGGGCACCACCGACGGCGATGTCGGCAGCGCGGTGACCGACGGATCGAACGACCTGTTCCTCACCAAGGTCGATTCCGAAGGCAATGTCGTCTGGCAGCGCAATCTCGGCGGGGCCGGTTCGGCCTCCGGCTCGGCGATCAGCTTCGCGCCGAACGGTGACCTTGTGGTCGCCGGCTCGGTCAGCGGCGAATTCAACAACAGCGATTCCAGCCAGACCGACCTCCTCGTCGCCCGCTACAGCACCAGCGGCGAGGAACTCTCCGCCACCGCGATCCGCCAGACCGGCAGCGAAACCGCCAATGCCGTCACCGTCGGCAACGACGGCAGCATCTACGTGGCCGGACGGGCCTCGACCGGTGGCGGCGACGCGGTGATCGTCAAGCTCGATGCCACCGGCACCTTTGTCGAACGCCGCACGATCGACAGCGGCGGCAACGACATGGTCAACGCCCTCGCCATCGACGCCTCGGGCAACCTGCTGGCGCTGACCAACGAAAACGGCGTCGCCACGCTGCGCCAGATCGACGCGAACTCGCTCTCGACCGACCTTTCCTCGGTCACGCTCGGCACTGTCGAGGCCCGCGCCATCGCCGTCTCCGACACCGGCGAGATCGCCGTGGTCGGTGCCACCAGCACGGCCCTCGAAGGCGACCAGGTCAATACCATCACCGGCGCCCGCGATGCGTTCGTCACGCGTATCGACGCCGGTCTCACCACCGCCAGCACGACCTATATCGGCACCTCGGAGGACGACCAGGCCGACAGCGTCACCTGGCTGAACGGCACGCTCTACGTCGGCGGACGGACCGCCGGCACGCTGTCGGGCACCAAGGCGGGCTCGACCGACGGCTTCATCGCCCGGGTCGACGGCGATACCGGCGAAGTGCAGAAAGTCTCGCAGTGGGGCCTCGTCGCTTCCAAGGTCGAGCCGGTGCGCATCACCACGCTCTCGGGCGGCGACAATGCCCTGGGCGCGCTCGGCCTGCACAGCGGGCTGCTCAATCCGACCACCTCGGCCACGCTGGTCACCCAGACCAGCCTGCGCACCGGCGACGAGTTCACGATCTCGGTCGACGGCGAGGACGCCAAGACGATCACCATCGCCAAGAACGAGACGATGACCACGCTGGCGGCCAAGATCAAGAAGATCACCGGCACCGACGCGACCGTCACCACCTCGCTGGTCGATGGCCAGACCACGCTCAAGATCTCGGTGGCGTCCGGTCATACGCTGGTGCTGGGCGAAGGCAGCGAAGGCAAGGATGCGCTGGCCAAGCTCGGCCTCTCGCCGGTCAAGCTCAGCACGCCCAAGACCAAGAGCAAGAAGGACCCCGCCGTCACGCCGGGCGGCGCCTATAGCCTGTCGCTGACCAGCGCGCTCAACCTGACCACCGCCGATGCGGCGGCCAATGCCCTCACCAAGGTCAAGTCGGCGATCTCGATGACGCAGAGCGCCTATCGTTCGCTCTACTGGGATTCGACCAAGGCCAACCTGGTCGACGGCACCGTCTCGTCCAACGGCGGGTCGGCCTACCAGAAGGCCCAGCTCGCCAATTACCAGGCCGCCCTCTCCCGCCTGACCGGCTCGTCCTGATCCTTCGGCCGCGTTAAAGGAATACCCGATGTCCACGCTTCCCCCGCTGCTTGACGGCATGGCCGCCTCGCTCAAGGCCATGGCCGAACACCAGCGCGTCATTTCCGAAAACATCGCCAACAGCGAGACCCCCGGCTACAAGGCACGCACGGTGACGGCACCGGACTTCTCCTCGCTCGTCGCCCAGTATGGCGAGGCGACGGGTACGCCCCATGTCGCCCGCCCGCGGATCGAACTCTCCGCCGCGATGACCGCGCTCGGCGCCCGCCCCCCGCAGGGCGGCGGCGGCATCGTGCTCGACAGCGACACGAGCGAGACCAAGCCCGATGGCAACAACGTGACCCTGGAAGACCAGCTGCTCACGCTGGGCCAGGTCCAGGCGGACTACACGGCGATGACCAACATCTACAAGAAACAGATGAATCTGATGAAGCTGGCGATCGGACGATGACTGTTCGCACCAGAACGGCCCAAAAGGAGCCCATCGCCCGGCCGCTCATCTGAAATCATTCACTCCCGTCCGAAGCATCCCCAGATATAGACCGGGCGGGAACAACCTGGGCGCGCTCCCATCGGGAGCACGCCTTCTTTTTTTCCGGCGGGATAGTACGCCCAGTCTCACCGCTTCCGCATGTCCCCGCCGCTCCTGCCGGTTGCGCGAGCCCTGCCCGGCAAGGCGCCAGGGCAGACAAGGCCGCAGCGTTCCTGCCCACCGACTTTGCACGAACCGACCGGCGGGACCGGCAACGAGCCGGAAATTTTTATCCCGAAACAATAATTTACAGGAACCAAATGGTTCTTTCAGGCGTTGTCGGCTTGAAGGGGAGTTTCCATAATCCAGGTCGACCCGGCGCGATCGAAAAGCCTCGGCGGCAGCATCCGCGACCTTTTCACAGCACGCGCCCTGCACAGGCCCGGATTGTCGGAAATATTTACAATGGAATAGAATTGGCGGCATCATCGTGATGAACGCGCCTATTCGCAGGGGACTTTACTAGAACATGACAGGAACAATTTAACTGTTAAAAACCTGTAACTGGGTCCGGCCTACGTTTATTCACCTTACAAAGAATCAACGCTTGGCAGTTTTCCTCGCGGACTCTGATCCGACCCATTTTGGGTCATCGACCCAAGTGTGATATTGACCACCTTAGTGCTTCATGAAACATCTTGGGCATTGCAATGAAACTCGAGCTTCAATGACCGAAAAATCCGTTCGATCTGGCAGGCGGTCCCGGAAGCCGGTGGCTGCTGCACCCCGGAAAATCGAGATCGACGCCTGGCGTAATCTCGTGTTTCCGAATGAGATCAGGAAATTCCGCAAGCAGCGCAATATAGGCTCCCTGCTCGAGCTGGCCGAACAGATCCCGGACCTGACCTATATTCGCCTCTCCAAGATCGAACGCGGCGAAGTCTTTGCGCGCACCGCGGAACTGCGCGCCATTGCCGCCGCACTGCACGTCGCCCCGGCCGACCTGCTGATCGACATCGACAAGCCCGCCTTCGATATCGGCAACTGGGCCGAACCGATTGTCGGCAGCGACCATGTCGACCCCGAGAGCGACCGCATCGCCGTGCTCATCGCCGCCGCCGTGCGCGCCCGCCGCGCCGCCGACGATGCCCTCACCATTTCCGTGCTGGAAGAGGAATACGGGATCGCGCCGGTGATCCTCTCGCGGATCGAGAACGCCCACAAGCCGTTCGACCGCTGGAACGACGATGTCCGCAAGGCGCTGCGCCGCCTGCTCGGTGCCAAGGATGACAGTGCCCTGATCGCCGAGGTCGCCGCGCTTCACGCCGACGGCAAGCTGGACGACATGCTGCCGCTGGTCGCCAACCCCCGCTCGCGCATCGCCAAGACCCGCGCGCGGATCGCCGCCCTGCGCAAGGAACTGGCCGCCACCGAAGATTCTGCCACGGACACCGGCGCCGATACCGCGAGCCCGCGCCCTGCCGCCCCGCCGGCGCCGCGCACCGTGTCTGCCGGCTCCCGCGAGCCCCTTGAAACCGCCGTGCTGGAAGGCCCGGTGCCGGTGCTGGACGCCGCCGCCCCGGCCGTTTTGCCTGCCGCCGAGGCACCCGCACCCGCGTCCAAGGGGCATTCCACTACCGTGCGGCTGGTGCCGGTCTACGGCTCGGCGCTGCCGGACGGCCTGCTCGCCCGCACGCCCACCGACGCGCTGGTCGAGGCGCCGCGCGGCGCCGGACCGCGCACGTACGGCCTGCGTATTGGTCGCTCGACACTCGGCCCCGGCCTGCCCGGCCGCGCCATCCTGGTGGTGGACCCCGATCGCTTTCCATCCGCCGGCGGCCTCGCCGTCATCGAACAGGACGAGGGCCTGCGGGTCATCGCCATCACGTTTGACCGCCAGGGACAGACACTCGGGTTCAGCCTCAATCCCGACATCGAAGTGGCGCTGGATGCCGTCGACCCGGGCCGCGTCGCCTCCGTGCTTTCGGCAATATTCGAGTAGGCATTTAATTTTTCTACATTTTTATCGGATCAGCCGTCTCCTCCCATATAAGGGAAGGAGGAGAACAACGGTTCGAAAATGCACAAGGCGGGCCCGCCCCATTCGAAATCGAAACGTACCGGCAGGCTGCGTAGCCCCGGCCAGCGACACCCCCCGCCTATCGAACTGGAAGCCCGCACCCCGCCCCTGCGCACAGTAGACCGGCTGATCCGCGCCTTGCGCGAACGCACGGAGCGTCACCCGGCACAGTCCTCCCCCCTGCCCCCCGCACTGCCCCCCGCACTGGCCCCCGCACTGGCCCTTCTGGTGCTGGACCTGGACCGCTTCAAGCTGGTCAACGACTTGTGCGGCCACCACGCCGGCGACCTGGTCCTTTCGATCGTTTCGGATCGCTATGGCCGCGCCGTGGCCAAGTCGGGCGGTGCGCTCGCCCACATCGGCGGCGACGAATTCGCCTGCGTCGTGCCGCTCGGCACCGACAGCGGGGCCGGCGACGAGTACCGCGCCGAGGCGGTTGCCAGCGACCTTCAGGACATTCTGGCCGCCCCCATCGTGCTGGGCCAGCACATGATCCACCTGACGGCCGCGATCGGCATCGCCATCGACCCTTGCGGCGATGTCCCGGCCGAGCACCTGCTGCGCGCCGCCTCGATCGCGATGTCGCACGCCAAGGCGGCGGGCGGCGCCACGGTGCGGCGCTTCATGCCCGAGATGCTGGCCCGCCTCACCGACCGCGCAGCACTGGAAGAAGCCCTGCGCTCAAGCCTGCTGCGCGGCGAACTGGTGCCCTACTACCAGCCGATCGTCGCGCTCCCCTCCCGCACCATCGCCCGCTTCGAACTGCTCGCACGCTGGCAGCACCCGCAGCGCGGCTTGCTGGGGCCGGACCAGTTCCTGCCGGTCAGCGAAGACCTCCATCTGATCGACGACCTCATGTTCTCCCTGCTGCGCCAGGCCTGCCGCGACGCCCGTGATTGGCCCGACGGCGTGGGCCTGGCGATCAACATGTCACCCCGCCAGGTCTGCGACCCGGCCCTGGCCGACCACCTCCTGCAGATCGCCTTCGCCAGCGCCTTTCCGCCCGAACGCCTGACCGTCGAGATCACCGAGGACGCCATGGTGCACAGCCTTGCCGATGCCCGCGCCACCATCGAGACCCTGCGCGGGGCCGGGGTCCATGTCGCGCTCGACGATTTCGGAACCGGCTACGGCAGCCTTGCCCGTCTTTGCGAACTGCCGCTCGACACCCTGAAGATCGACCGCACGCTGATCCAGGCCATCGACCGCGATGCCGGGCGCAAGCTGGTCAACACCGTGATCGACCTTGGCCGCAGCCTTGGCATGCCGGTAACCGCGGAGGGCGTCGAGACCGAGCAACAGGCGCAGTTCCTCATCGAACGCGGCTGCGCCTATGCACAGGGCTTCCTGTTCGGCCGTCCCGCCCCGGCGCGCGAGGCGGCCCGCATCGCGGGCCTCGGCCCGCCGCGATAGTCCTTTCCCCGCGGCAGACATGAAAAAGGGTGGAACGCCTGCCGGCGCCCCACCCTTTTTCATGTCTACGCCCTCGCGGACAGCCGCGTCAGTATTCGCCGTTGAACGAAATCGGCGTCGCCGCGTCGATCCTGGCCATGTCGCCGCTGGCGCCGTAAGTATAGGAACGCTTGCCGGTCAGCCGCTTGGCCTCGTCGGCAATCGCCGTCATCATCTCCATCGAGAGTTCGATCTGACGCTCCAGCAAGGCGGCGTTGGCGAGCGAGGCCGCGCGCAGTTCGCCCAGGCAATCGGCGAGCCGCTCGCGGGTTTCCGCATCCATCCGCTCGGTCCACGCGGGCTCGCGGCGATTGCGGCGCGCCAGCGTCTCTTCCAGCTGCGCCACCAGGCGCGCCTTGGCCGAGGCCAGCGAGGCGAGATCGAGCACGCGCTCGCGCCGCTCCAGCCGCTCGGTCTCTTCCCGCATGACCAGCGAAAGCGAGGTCATGATCTCGATCATTTCATTCGGCACTGCCCGTATCCCCCTGCTCGCTGGCCGCCAGGGCGGCCGCAGCCTGTGTCGCACCACTTTGAACGTTGCCTTGCGGGCCCGTGCCCAGCGTCGAGGCCTTCGGCGCCGCCGCGGTTCCGCCCTGCATGCGGATGATCTGCGCCTCGACGGCGGAGGCGATGCCCAGGCCCTTGCCCTGGGCGATCCGGTTGCCGATCTGCTCGGCCATCATGCCGCGGAACATTTCCTCGCCGTGGCCGCCGCCGAACTGGTCGTCGACTTCGACGGTCTCCAGCATGATCTTGGCGACCTGCCCCGCGAATACCGCCTCGAACTGGCGCGCAACGCCGGCGGGCGACTTGTCCGGCGTGGTCTGGATCTGCCGCGCCGGGGTGGACGCGATCGCGGCCGCAATCGTCGTGTCGGTCATCCTGCCGCTCCTTACTGAACCGTGATTTCCGCCTGAAGCGCCCCGGCGCTCTTGAGCGCCTGGAGAATGGTGATGAGATCGCGCGGGCTGACGCCGAGCGCGTTGAGCCCGGACACCAGCGTCTGCAGCGACGTGCCCTGCGTCAGCAGCGCCAGCGAAGCGCCGCTGCCGTCATCCGCCTGGATCCGCGTGCGCGGCACCGTGGTGGTCTGCCCGTTCGAAAGCGGCCCCGGCTGCGAGACGACCGGCGTTTCGGTCACGCTGATGGTCAGGCCGCCCTGGGCGATCGCCACCGGGCTGACCCGCACGTCCGCGCCCATGACCACGGTCCCTGCCGCCTCGTTGATGACGATACGCGCGGGCTGGTCGACCGGGACGGTGAGGTTCTCGATGCGGGTGACCATCTCGATCACGTTGCCGCCGCGCGGGGTGATCTGCACGGTCGCGGGGTCCAGCACTTCGGCCATGCCGGTGCCTTCGCCGTTGATCCGCGCGGCGATGCGCTGCGCGGTCGTGAAGTCGGGATTCTTGAGTGCCAGCTTGAGGTTCTGGGCCGAGCGCAAGTCATAAGGCACTTCGCGTTCGATGATGCCGCCGCCCGCGATCCGCGCGGTGGTCATCACCCCGCGGCTGATCCTTGCCGCCGCGCCCTGCGCCTTGAAGCCCGAGACCGCCACCGGCCCTTGCGCCACCGCATAGATCTCGCCGTCGAGCGCGCGCAGCGAGGAGACCAGCAGGATGCCGCCCTGAAGGCTGGAGGCATCGCCCATGGCCGAGACCTGCACGTCGATGGTCGACCCCGCGCGCGCGAAGGGCGGCATCGTCGCGGTCACCGAGACGGCCGCGACGTTCTGCGTCAGCATCTGGTCGCCGCGAATGTTCACGCCCATGCGTTCCAGCATCGCCTGGAGCGTCTCTTCGGTGAACGGCACATTGCGGATGCGGTCGCCGGTGCCCTGGAGGCCGACGACGAGGCCGTAGCCCACGAGCTGGTTCGGACGCACGTTCTCGACATCGACGATGTCCTTGATGCGCGGTTGCGGGTCCGCGAAGGCGGTGCCCGGCACGGTGAGCGCAAGCACGCTCGCCGCCGCCATCGTCAGGGCGGCAAGCGAGGGGCGCTTCCTCGATTTCAGGGACATCTTCATCACAGTCCTTATAGGAAAATGGAGGGGACCGAAGGGGACGGCCGAAAGCCTTTTTGGCGGGTAATCATGGTATCGCGATCCGCGTGCCGCCCCCGGCTCCGCCCCCCGCGCCCCCCTTGCGGCGGGCGAGGCGCATGACGTAGCCGATGATCTCGGCGACAGCGGCGTAATGTTCGATCGGGATCGGCCGGTCGATCTCGGCCGAGGCGAACAGCGCGCGCGCCAGCGGCGGGCTCTCGACGATCGGCACGTTGGCCTCGGCGGCGATCTCGCGGATCCTGAGCGCGATGGCATCGACGCCCTTGGCGACGACCAGCGGTGCCGCCATCTGGCCATGGTCATACTTGAGCGCGACGGCATAGTGCGTCGGATTGGTGACGATCACGCTGGCGGTGGGCACGGCCGCCATCATCCGGCTGCGCGCACGCTGCATCTGGATCTGGCGGATCTTCCCCTTGATCTTGGGGTCACCCTCGCTCTGCTTGTACTCGTCCTTCACTTCCTGGCGGCTCATGCGCATGCGCTGCATGAAGGCGCGGTGCTGGTAGAAATAGTCGGCCAGCGCCAGCACCCCGACCGACATCGCCGCCGCGCGCACCGCCTCGAACACCAGCGACCCGGCCGCATGGGCCAGCGCGCCGGGGGCATAGCCGACCAGCAGGTCGAGCCCGACCATGCGCGGCCTCAGCACGGTAAAGACGACCGTCGCGATGCCGAGGAACTTGGCCAGCGTCTTGGCAAACTCGACAAACGCGCGCTTGCCGTAGATGCGCCCGAGCCCGGCGACGGGATTGAACTTGGACCACTTGGGCGCCAGCCGGGTCCAGCTGATGACAAAGCGGCCCTGCAGGAAACCGATGGCCAGGGCGCAGGCGATCAGCACGCCGAAGACCGGCAGCAGCGACAGCACGAAATGTTCGGCAAGGCCGGTCATCAGGTTCTGGGTGCCGCGCGCATCGAGGCGGAAATCCTCGGCATTGCCCCAGAGCCGCACCAGCATCGGCGAGAGCGCGGCAAAGGCGCTGGCGCCCAGCCCGCCGGTCACGATCAGCGCGCCCGAGAGCATCGCCGCATGGCGCATCTCGGTCGAGCTGGCGACCTGCCCCTTGTTCGCCGCGTCCTCGAGGCGCTTGGAGGTGGGCTGTTCGGTCTTCTGGTCCTTGTCGGTCTCGGCCATGGGATCAGAAACTCCAGCCGGACTGCATGAAGCTGGTCATGGCGGCGGCAAAGGCGGTGAGGATGCTGCCCATGACCACGCTCACCACGGCCAGGCCAAGCATGAGGTTGAGCGGCTGGGTGATGAAAAAGACCTGGATCTGCGGCGCCACGCGCGCGGCCAGCCCCAGCCCGAGATTGAACAGCGCGCCGTAGAGGATCAGCGGCGCCGAAAGGCTCACGCCCAGCGCCAGCGCCTGCCCGGTCACGTGCACCGCAAGCTGCGCGAAGTCGGCCACCGGCGGCATGCCGCCGACCGGGAAGATCGTGTAGGACTGGACCATGCCGGCGATCCACAGGTGATGGACCCCCAGCGCCATGCAGACGATCACCGCCGCGATCCCGAACAGACGGGCCAGCAGCGGCGACTGGCCGCCAAGCGATGGGTCGGCCACCAGCGCCGAGGACAGCCCGATCTGCTGCGTCACCATCGACCCGGCAATGGCGACCGCGCTGAACAGGATCTTGATGATCGTCCCGAAGGCGAGGCCGACCAGCATTTCGGTGAAGGTCATCATCGCCAGGTCACCGCCCTGCACCAGCGGGGCGACGCGCGGGGCGAGCAGGCCGTAAAGACCCACCGTCATGCCCAGCGCCATCATCAGCCGGATCTGCGCGGGCACCGATTCCTCGGAGAAGGCAGGCAGCAGCATGATCACCGCGCCGATCCGGGTGAACAGCACCAGGAACGTCGCCGCATCGACCGGCAGCGCGGCCAGGATCGCGGTGTCCATCCAGCCCGCGCCTAACCAGCGATGATGATGTCGGAAATGCGCTCCATGAAATTGGACAGCGCATGGCCGATCATCGGCAGCGAGAGCAGCAGGACAACCCCCAGCACCAGCAGCTTGGGCACGAACGTGAGCGTCATTTCCTGCACTTGCGTCAGGGCCTGAAGCAGGCCGACCAAGACGCCGACGATCAGCGAGGCGATCAGCATCGGCCCGACGATCGTCAGGACCAGCACCAGCGCCGAACGCGCCAGCTCGATGGCGGAAGCGGAGTCCATGACACTCTATCCTTTGCGCGCGACGGCCCGGACTAGATCTGCATCCGCATGATTTCGGAATAGGCGCTGACCACGCGGTCGCGCACCGAAACCACGGTGTCGAGCGCGGTCTCGGCCGCGCCGATGGCGGTGACGACGTCGATCAGGTCACCCTTGCCGGCCACCTGCTTGGCGCTTTCGCTTTCGGCGGTGTGGAGCGCGGTGGCGGCGTCGCCGACCATCGATTCGATCATCGAACCGAAGCTGGAACCGTTACCGGCAGCGGGCGATGCGGCATCGTCGGTGGTGCCGAACGAAGGCGCAGTGGTCTTGAGCGCGCGGCCATAGGCGGACGCGGCGTCGAGGGCTCCGATAGCCATGGGTCAGATCCTTACTTGAGCAGGTCGATCGTGCGCATGGTCATGCCGCGCGCGGATTCGATGGCATTGAGGTTGGCTTCGTAGGAACGCTGCGCGGCCTTCATGTCGGCCGCCTCGATCAGCGGATTGACGTTGGGCTGCTCGATATAGCCCTGTGCATCGGCGGCCGGACTGCCCGGCTGGTAGACGCGGGTGAACTGGCTCTGGTCGCCGTCGATCGACTTGACCGACACCTTGGTGGCGCCGGTCGCGCGGTCGACTTCCGCCGCGAAAGTCGAGACCCGGCGGCGGTAGGGATCGCCGCCTGCCGTGGTCGCCACGGAATCCGAGTTGGCAAGGTTCTCCGCGATCACGCGCATGCGCAGCGACTGCGCACGCAGGCCCGACGCCGAAACCGCGATCGAATTATCCAATTCCATAAAGGTAGGTCCCCCCTCTGCTCGATGCAGCAGACAGGTTCCTTATAGGCATTTTTTGCCTAGTTCGGATCACTCCTATATTTTATTTCCTATAACGAGGGCGAAAGGAAACTCCCGATGTCCGTCCTCGAAGGCATTCCCATCGACCTGTCGATCGTGCTGGGTTCGACCAGCATTCCCATCCGCCAGGTGCTCAACATGAGCCGCGGCGCGATGATCCCGCTCGATTGCGGGCACAACGATCCCACCCGCGTCTACGTGAACGACGAATTGGTGGCCGAAGGCAAGATCCTGGTGAACGGCGAGCACATGTCGCTCGAGATCACCAAGGTCGTGCAGCGCGGCGAGAGCTGAGCGATGGAGTTCCTCGCCGTGCTGCGCACCCTGGGTGCGCTGGCCGTGGTGCTCGGTCTGCTGGTCGGCGCGCTCTGGACGGTGCGCCGCTACGACCTTCGCATGCCGCAGAAATGGCTGGCCGGGCTGGGCGCCCGGCTGGGCGATCGCACCTCGGTGCGCCGCCTCGAACTGGTCGAGCGGCTGGCCATCGACCCGCGCCGCTCGGTCGTGATGATCCGCAGCGACAACAAGGACATCAGCCTGCTGATCGCGCCCGAAGGCGTGGTCCTGCTGGACAGCGCCCCCATCAAGGAAACCGCAGAATGAGCCCCGTGACCACCAGGCGCCTCGCGCTTGCCGCAGCGCTGGGCGGAGCGGCGCTGCTGGCGCTCGCCCCCGATTTCGCCATGGCCAAGGCGGCGGCCGCGCCCGACGCGCTCGGCGGCCTGGGAGGCGCAGGCGGCAGCGGGGCAGTGTCCGGCCGGGTGATCCAGCTCGTGCTGATGATGACGGTGCTCAGCCTTGCCCCCGGCATCCTGATGACGATCACCTCGTTCACCCGTATCGTCTGCGCGCTCTCGCTGCTGCGTTCGGGGCTCGGCGTGCAGGGCGTGCCGCCCAACCCGGTGGTCATCAGCCTCGCGCTGTTCCTCAGCTTCTTTGTCATGGCGCCGACGTTCGACACCGCCTGGAAGGAAGCCATGGTCCCCTACAACCAGGGCCGGATCAACGAGACCCAGGCGCTCGATGCCGCCTCCAAGCCGTTTCACACTTTCATGCTCAAGCAAGTGCGCGACGAGGACCTGAAGCTGTTCGTCTCGCTTTCCGGCAAGGTTCCCGCCTCGCGCGAGGCGATCCCGATGTCGACGCTGATGCCCGCCTTCATGATCTCGGAACTGCGCCGCGCCTTCGAGATCGGCTTCCTGCTGCTGCTGCCGTTCCTGGTCATCGACCTTGCCGTGGCCGCCGTGCTGATGGCGATGGGCATGATGATGCTGCCGCCTGCGACCGTCTCGCTGCCGATGAAGATCATCTTTTTCGTGCTGGTCGACGGCTGGGCCCTGGTGGCGGGATCGCTGGTCAAGAGTTTCGGAGGGCCGGGGTGAGCCGGGCCCTCGGGGAGTCATACCTGGTTGGCAAAACGCGCCCGCGTGTCGATCAGCCATGGCCCCAGATCGGCAAACGCGATCGGCTCGAGGAACACCAGGCCGCAGGCATTGTTGCCAACCCAGCGCACGGCGGCCTCGCGCTCGCCGAGGCCGGGGATCGAAATACCGAGCAACTGGTCGCGCGGCATCGCGTTCGCGACGGTGAGGCGCGCGCCGCCCTGCGAGATGTCGACCAGCCGCGCCGGATGGCGATAACCGGTCACCAGCAGCGCCGCCGGACAATCGGCGGTGAAGCGGGGACCGCGCGCAACCCCCTCGGCGCCGCTGCGCATCGCCGCATGGGCCAGCAGTTCGGGCACGTCGACCGGGTGGTCGAAGGCGACACCGATGCGGCCCGCGCGGTTCCAGCGCACGGTACCGCTCAGGGTATCGCCTGCCTTGAGCGTGACTTCGACCGCTTCCTCGACGATGAAGCTGCCGTGGACTTCGGCCATCATCCCGGTCGCCGAGATATTGCGCACGCGGCACAGCGTCTCGCGGTCCTGCGCGGCCAGCTTGCCGATCAGCAGGATCGTGGTGACGCGCGGCGCACGCGGCTGCAGTCCGCGCAAGGGTTCGTCCGCGCCTCCCTCGGCAGAAAATTCGAACTCGTCGAGGAAAGCGTCGACGGCGCGTTCGGAGCGCAGCGATGGCGGCAACGACATGGGTCAGGTGGTCCTTGCGGGGGGCTTGGTATCAGATCGGCGCGGCCTGGGTGATCACCGCACGCTGCACGAAACCGGGCCCGTAGACCTCGCGTGCCGCATCCATGACCAGCCGGCGGAACAGCTCCAGATTGGGGATCATGCCATCGCGCCCGCTGGCGAGCGGCTGGCGGTAGCTGCGCATGTTGACGGCGTTCAGCAGGACCGGCAGCTGCGCGGTCACTTTTGCCGCGCTGCCCTTGGGCACTTCCAGCTGGCATTCGAACGAGACATAGCCCGAAAGCCGCCCGTCCGCGAACGTCAGCGGCGCCAGCATCGTGCCGGTCGGCACGAATTCGGTCTCCGCCGGACGCTTGGGCGCGTGGGGCAGGAACTGCGGCGCATACGTGACGACGGCATAGGCTCCGCCCCCGCCGATCGCGCAGCCGCCGACAAGCGCGGCGAGCCCGATCATGATCTTTCGGATCACGTTATGCTCCCGATTGGCAAATTCATGGATGACATCATTGGCAAAGCCCGCCCCGGTCAGAAGCGGAAGCTGGCGTCTTGCGGCAGCGCCGAGCGCTGCGCCATCACGACGATGGTGATGCGGCGGTTCTCGGGCCGGTCGGGCCGGTCGGGATAGACCGGCTCGGTCGCGGCCTTGGCCACGACTTCGGCAAAACGGTCGGTCGGCAGGCCCGCCTCGACCATCGCCGCACGCGCCGCCAGCGCGCGCTGGGCCGAGAGCATCCAGTTGGCATCGCTCTGGCCGCCGGTGGAATCGGTGTGTCCCTCGATCGCCACTTGCGCGCCGGTGCCGGCAAGCTTGCGCGCGACCCTGGCGAGGAGATCCCGCGCATAGGGATTGAGCTGGGCGGTCCCGCCCTTGAACATCGAACGCTCGGCACTGTCGACGAGATGGATGCGCAGTCCGTCGCGGGTTTCCTCGACATCGAGGTTGCGCTTGCCCTGGGCGGTGTCGATCGGCGGCTCGATCTGCAGCTGCAATTGCTGCGCCATGATCCTGAGCGCCGCCTCGGGCACATCGGCAGTGCCGCCGCGCGCCGCGCCCTTGACGCCGGATTCGGCGGAAGGCTCGCCCACCGCCTTCACGTCCTCGGCCTGGGCCTTGCGGGTATGGCCGCCAAGGCCCGGCTGCGGACCGGGGGTCTGGGTCAGCGCGGTCGGCACCGCATCGCGGTCGGCCGCCGGCGAGAAGTATTCGGCCAGGCCCTTGAGCTGCTGCTTGTCCGGGTTGGCGAGCAGCCAGAGCAGCATGAAGAAGGCCATCATCGCGGTCACGAAGTCGGCATAGGCCACCTTCCACGCACCGCCATGGTGCGCGCCGTGCGCCTTCTTCCTGACCTTGCGGATGATGATCGTCGCATCGCCGTTGCCCGCCACCGAAGCTCTCCTCAGTCGAGCGCGGCGCGCAGGCGCGCCTGCATGACGTTGAGCCGCACCTGCCCCAGTGCCTCGCCGATCGCCGACCCCCCCGCCATCCGGTCGAGCAGGTCCGCCGTCTCGTCGACGTGCTGGACAATGAGGTCGAAGGCCTGGAGCTGGTCGAGGTAATCGGCCACGAAGCGTTCGTCGGAAACCAGCACGCCGGCGAGTTGCTCCAGCAATTCGCGGGCGACGCGCATTTCACCGGCGATCGCCTGGCACAGCGCGGCCCCGTAGCTTTCCATGGTGCCACCGCTATCCAACTGTATCGTCACTGTGTCGCTTCCCCTGTGTTCGTTATGGCTCGCACCGCCCATGACCTCGACGGTCAGAACAGTTCGAGTTCGCCGGTATGCTGCGGCGCGGCGACCGGCGCCGGCCGGACGATCGGCGGCAGGGGCTGGTCCTTGACCAGCATCGACCGCACACGCCCTTCGTACGGCATGAATTCTACCTTGCGCGCCTGGGTGCCGCCGAGATCGCAGTGATCCACGGGAATGCCCTCGGTGCGCAGGAAGTTGCGGGCGAACTCGCCGTTCTTGGTGCCGATGCCGCCAAGCCCGGCGACGATGTTCGCGCCGCCGTAAAGGTGTCCCCGCAGGCGGGAGCGCTGGGCCCCGCGCTGCATCAGCGCGTTGATCAGCAGTTCCATCGCGTGGACGCCGTAACGCTGCATTTCCGCCGGCGTGACCGGGCTGTCGCTGCCCGGTTCACCCAGCAGGAAATGGTTCATCCCGCCCACGCGCGCCACCGGGTCCTGGATGCAGGCGGCTACGCACGAGCCCAGCAGGGTGGAAATGACCACCCCGCCCTGCACGGCGACATGATATTCGCCCTGGACGATGGGAACGCGGCGCATGGCGGTCAGACCAGCTCCCCGAAGACGCGCTCGATCTTTTCCTTGAGCGCGGCCGGGGCAAACGGCTTGACCACGTAGTTGTTGACGCCGAGCGCCGCCGCCTTCTGGACGACTTCCTTGTCGGCCGAACCGGTGAGCATGATGAACACGGTCTTGCCGATCACGTCATCCTTGCGCACCGCCTCGAGAAACTCGAGGCCGTCCATCTCGGGCATGTTGTAGTCCGAGATGATCAGATGCACCCGGTCCGACTTGACCGCGGCAAGCGCTTCGGTTGCCGAGCCCTTGTCGCGAATGTCCTTGAAACCCAGATCCTGCAGAGCGCGACGGATCATCGCGCGCATGCTCGTCTGGTCGTCGACCACCATTACCTTGATTGCAGCCGCTGCCGGCATGAGACCCGCTCCAAATTACCGCCGGCAAGCCCCGAGGATCGCCTCGGGGAGTGCCGACAAATTCACTTCCTTTTCGACCGCGCCCCGCTCGAAGGCGGCACGCGGCATTCCGTAGACCACGCATGTGTCCCGGCTCTGCCCCATCGTCCGCGCACCGGCGGTGCGCATCTGCAGCAGGCCCTCCGCCCCGTCCGACCCCATGCCGGTGAGGATCACCCCCACAGCGCGCGAGCCGAGCGCGGAAACCGAGCGGAACAGCACGTCCACCGAAGGACGATGGCCGGACACCGGCTCGCCCTCGATCAGCCGCACATGGCCGCTGGTACCGCCGACCAGTTCCATGTGATGGCTGCCGCCGGGGGCGAGGTAGACCGTGCCCCGCTTGAGGGTCATGCCGTCCTTGGCCTCGACCACGCTGACACGCGCCTCGCGGTCGAGCCGCGCGGCAAAGCCGCCGGTGAAGATCGCCGGCATGTGCTGGACCACCAGCACCGGCGGACAATCGACCGGCAGCGCGCCGATGATCGAAAACAGGGCCTCGACGCCGCCGGTGGAGGCGCCGATGGCAATGACGACGTCGCGCAGCGGGCCTGCCGAGGGTGCGGGCGTGGCCGCAACCTGTCCGGGACGCGGCGCCGCCGGACGGGCCGCCGCCGCGCGGACCGAGGAACGTGCCGCGGTGCGCACCATCTTGCGCAGCAGCGCACCGTCCTGCGCGATCTCCAGCGGATTGCCGGAGGGCTTGGCGATGCAGTCCACCGCGCCGAGGCGCAGCGCCTCGATGGTCGCCTCGGTGCCGCGCGCGGTCAGCGTCGAGCACATGACCACCGGCATCGGGCGAAGCCGCATGATGCGTTCCAGGAACGACAGCCCGTCCATGCCCGGCATCTCGACGTCGAGCGTCACGACATCGGGATTGAGCGCCTTGATCATCTCGCGCGCGGCATGGGGTTCCGGTGCCTGGCCGACCACCTCGATCAGCGGATCGTGGTTGAGCAGCTTGGTCAGCAGCGCCCGCATCGCCGCGCTGTCGTCGACGACGACAACGCGGACCTTCTCGTTTGCAGGATCGGTCATGCCGCACCTGCCCCGTCGATCCGCGCATAGGCGGTCTGGGCGACCGGCTTCATGCGGGTGGCGGCGGGTCCGATCAGGCGCTCGGAATGGCCGATGTAGAGCGTGCCGCCGGGCTGGAGCATGTCGACCAGACGCGCCTCCAGCTCGGCCTTGGCGGTATCGTCGAAATAGATCATCACGTTACGGCAGAAAATCACGTCATACTTCTGGCGCATCGGCCATTGGTCGAAGAGGTTGAGCACACGCGCGGCCACCAGCTTGCGCAGCGTTTCGGCGATCACGTGGTATCCCGTCCCCGCCGGCTTGAGCCAACGCTGGCGGTAGCCCGCCGGGATCGGCTCCACCGCGCTGTCGGGATAGGTCGCCTGCGACACCGCCTGGACCACCGGGGGCGAGATGTCGGTCGCCAGCAGGCGCACGTCGCCCTTGTCGAGCCAGGCCGCGCTTGCCGGGCTTTCGCCCGCCAGGCACATGGCGATGGTGTAGACTTCCTCGCCGCTGGAGCAGCCGGCCGACCAGATGCGCACTTTCTCGCCCCGGCGCGCCCGCTCCTGCAACTGCGGCAGGACATGGCTGCGCAGATGATCGAAGTGGTGCGCCTCGCGGAAGAAGTGCGTGTGGTTGGTGGTCAGCGCCACGACCATGGCGTGGCGCTCCTGCGCATCGCGCTGCACCAGCGAGACGTAGTCGGCAAAGCTGGTGAGCCCGTGTTCGCGCAGACGGCGGCTGAGGCGGGAATGCACCAGCGTCGTCTTGGCTTCGACCAGGTGGATGCGTGCCTCGCGCTGCATGATCGCGGCGATCTCCTGGAACTGCGCCGGGCGCAGTTCCGCATTCGCCGCGAGCGTGCCGGCAGAGGCGGCCGAAGTGCTCACGCAGCCAGTTCCGGGATATGGCGCGTCAGGCTGAGCGCATCGAGGTCCAGCAGCAGGCACATGGCCTCCTGGTTCGAGGCGTCCGAGGTGCGGCGCTCGATCTTGACGAGACCCGCGATGGCGCTCTGGTCGTTGACTTCGGTATCCGGCGCCGGCTGGATCTCGCTGCCCTTGATCGAGACGATGTCCTGCACCTCGTCGACCAGGAAACCGGCGTTGCGGCCGCCGATGGTGACCACCAGCACGCAGGAGCGCGCATGGAGCACGCTAGGCTCCCAGCCCAGCCGCTCGGACAGGCCGACGATCGGGATCACCGAACCGCGCAAGTTGGCAACGCCCAGCACATAGGAGGGCACGCTGGGAAGCGGCGTCGGCGCTTCCCATTCACGGATCTCGATGAGCGAGGCCATCTCGATGCCGAACAGCTGGTTGCCCAGCGTGAAGGTCACGATCTTGCGTTCGTCGTTAGCAATCGCTTCAGTGCTCATGCCGCCAGTCCTTTCAGTGCAAATTTGGAAGCGCCGCCGGTCGCGACCAGCGCGTCCACGTCGAAGATCAGCGCGATGGCGCCGTCACCCAGGATCGTCGCGCCGCCCAGGCCCCGGATCGGGTGGAGGTTGTCCTCCAGGCTCTTGAGGACGACCTCGCGGCGGTTGTCGATGGTGTCGACCATCAGGCCGACGTGGCCCGCCGTCTCGCTCTCGACGATGATCACCAGCGAGTCCTCGGCCGGGCGCTCGGAGCGCATGCCGAACATCTCGCCCACCCGGCGTACCGGCAGGTACTGGCCGCGCAGTTCGATCACCTCGGAGGTCGGCGACGTCGCCTGGACCTGGCCCGGTTCGGGCTGGACGGTCTCGATCACGTTGGCGAGCGGCACCACGAAGCGCTGGTCGCCCAGGCGCACGATCATGCCGTCGAGAATGGCGAGCGTGAGCGGCAGCGCCATCGAGAAGGTCGTGCCCTCACCCGGCACCGAGACGATTTCCAGTCGCCCGCCCAGCGCCTCGACGTTGGAGCGGACCACGTCCATGCCGACACCGCGTCCGGAAATGTTCGAGATCGTCTCGGCGGTCGAGAAGCCCGGCGCGCAGATCAGGCTGTCGATCTCCTCGTCGGAAAGCTGGGCATCCGCGGCGATGATGCCGCGCGTCACCGCGATGGCGCGCACGCGCTCGCGGTTGATGCCGCGCCCGTCGTCCCGCACCTTCACGAGGATCCGGCCACCCTTCTGCTCGGCGGAAAGATAGATCGTGCCCTCGGGCGACTTGCCCGCGGCAATGCGGTCCTCGGGGCTCTCGATACCGTGATCGACCGCGTTGCGGATCATGTGCGTCAGCGGATCGCCGATCTTCTCGATCACGCCCTTGTCGACTTCGGTCATCTCGCCGGTGGTCTCGAGGATCACCTTCTTGCCGGTCTCGGCCGAAAGGTCGCGCAGCATGCGGGGCACGCGCGAGAACGCCTGCTTGATCGGCTGTGCGCGCAGCGACATCACGTTGTCCTGGATCTGGCGCGTGAGGCGCGACAGCTCCGGCAGTTCGACACGCTCCTGGTCGGCGGGCGACAGACGGTCCGACAGGATCGAGCCGCGGATCACGAGTTCGCCGACAAGGTTGAGCAGCTGGTCCAGCTTGCCAAGGTCGACGCGGATCGTCTGAGCCACCTCGACGGCATGCTTGGCCTCGGGCTTGGCCGCCTCGACCTTGGCCGCCTCGACCTTCTTGGCCGCAGGCGCAGCGGCAGCGGGTGCCGGTTCGACCGGCAGCGGCACGACCACGTCGTCAAAAACCACCGCGATCGGCTCGAAGGGAATTTCCTCCGGCTCGGCAGCAGCGGGAGCAGCCGCTTCGACCGGTGCCGGCGCGGCCACTTGCGCCTGCGTGACCTCGATCAGCGAATCCGGCGCCACGAAGTCGAAGCAGTCGCGGATGTCGCGCTCGTCGACACTGGCGGGCAACGCCACCGTCCAGACGAAGTAGCTGTCCTCGGGGTCGAGCTCGGCCAGCGGCGGCAGCGCCTCGGTATCGACGGCGGTCACTTCGCCGCCCATCGATTCCAGTTCGCGGATCACCAGCAGCGGCTCGGCGCCATTGGCCATGGCCCCGCGCGAGGGACCGAAACGCACCGTCCAGCCGGCAGGCTCGCCCGCATCGAAATCGTCGAGCGCCACGGCAACCGGCTCGAAACCGAAGGGATCGGCATCGCCGCCGAAGTCGAGGTCGACAACCGCGACCGGGGTGAAGCCGAATTCATCCGCTTCCACCGGCGCAGCCGCGACAGGCTCAGGCTCCGGTGCGGCAGCCGGGGCGCCGCCACCTGCGAGAATCGCGTCGAGCTGTTCCAGCATGTGGCCGTCGTCCGGCGCATCCGCCCCGTGCTGCGCGGCGGATACATGGTCCGAGAGAATGTCGAAGGCGCCCAGCAGGCACTGCGTCACTTCGGGTGTCGGCGCGATGCGTTCGGCGCGCACTTCGTCGAGGACGTTCTCGAAACGGTGCGAGAAGCCGAGCAGCGCGGTGTGGCCGAAAGCGCCCGAGCCGCCCTTGATCGAGTGGACGGCGCGGAACACGCCGGCGATCACGCTGGCCGAAGTGTCGCCCGCGGCCATGGCGGACAGGCCTTCCTCGGCCACCGCCAGACCCTCGACGCACTCCTCGAAGAAGATCGCCTGGATTTCGTCGAGTTCGTCGCTCACGGGCACACGCGGCGGATGGCCGCCCCCAGGCGATCGGCGTCGAACGGCTTGGTGATCCAGCCGGTGGCGCCCGCCTCACGGGCGCGGGTCTTCTTCTCGTCCGAGAACTCGGTCGACAGCACCAGGATCGGCGTGCCCTTGAACTCGGCGGTCTTGCGGACCGCCTCGATCAGCTCGAAGCCGTCCATCTTGGGCATGTTGATGTCGGTGATCAGCAGGTCGGGCTTCACTTCGTGCATGCGCTCCAGCCCATGCTCGCCATCGTTGGCGCTCTCGATGCGGAAGCCCTGCGCGGTCAGCGATGCCTTGAGCAGCATGCGGATCGTGGCGGAATCATCGACAGTCAGGATCAGTTTGCTCACGCGGTAAATTCCTCTTCAACGAGCCCCAGCGACGCCGCCAGCCCGCAGGCGCGGACGCGGTCGACGAAGGCCCTGCTGGGATTGACGATGGCGAACGGGCGGTCGCTCGACGCCGCCTCGTTACGGGCGGCAAGCAGCAGTTGGAGCACCGCCTGCCCGACCGATTCCACTTCGCCGGCATCGATCTCGATGGCGCCGACCGCCGCGACCAGCCGGTCGCGCAAGTTCTCGGCAGTGACGGTGGAGGCATGTGTGGGCAGGACGAGCGGACCTTCGCCGCTCGCGCCTTCAGGCAGGCTTGGCATTAAGCTGGTCCTTCACTTCGTCGAGCGCGGTCTCGAGCTGCGAGAACGAGGGCGCATAGGGCGACGGGGTCATGCGGCGCGCCAGTTCGATGGCGACTTCGGTGGGCTGGCCCTGGGCGTGGCCGATGATCGCGGTCTTCACGATCAGGTAGGGCTTGAAATCGGAATCGATGATCTGCTGCAGCTTCTGCGCGATCGGACCGACCAGACAGTAGGCGAGCAGAACGCCGAGGAAGGTGCCGACCAGCGCGCCACCGATCATCGCCCCCAGAATCTCGGTCGGCTGATCGATCGAGCTCATCGTCTTGATGACGCCGAGCACGGCGGCGACGATGCCGAGCGCCGGCAGGCCGTCGGCCATCATCTGCAGCGAGTGCTGCGGGGCCAGTTCCTCGGAATGGTGGCGCTCGATATCGCCTTCCATCGCTTCGGCGAGCTGGTGCGGATCCTCGAAGTTGACTGTCATCATGCGCAAGTAGTCGCACGTGAACTCGATCAGGTCGTGGTCCTCCAGCAGGCGCGGATAGCGCTGGAACAGCTCGCTTTCCTCCGGCTTGTCGAGATGCGGTTCAAGCGCGTTGGCGCCGCTCTTGCGGAACGTCGCCAGCAGCATGAACAGCAGCGCCAGCAGGTCGCGGAAGTCGCCCTCGTTCCAGCGCGAACCCTTGAACACGCGGACCACGCCCTTCCAGGTCTTCTTCACCGTCTGCATCGAGTTGCCGAGGATGAAGGCGCCGACGGCGGCCCCCGCAATGGCCAGCATTTCATGCGGCAGGGCATGGAAGATGACCATGATGTTGCCGCCCGACATCAGGAAGCTGCCGAATACGCACAGCAGGATGACGATGAGGCCGATGGCATTGAGCATGACTGGGTCCGCGAATGGTGGATGGCGTAACGGCTTGCGGCGGCGTGGTGACAGCCACGGAGCCCTTGCCGTGATTATAGGACGAAGATCGCATGCCCCGGATTCACGGCAGCGCTTTTTGCAGAGAGTGGGCGCCCGAACGCAGTCCATGCGCGCTCCGCGTCCGCCTCCGGCAATTTTGTCCTATAAAGATGGCGCGCCCATCGGCGCTGACGAGTTCGCGGGAGCCACCATGTCAATCAATGCCTATCGTCGCGTCCAGAAGGTGATCGCCTCGCCGCGCGGCACCGAGTACCGGCTGATGAGCCAGGTCACCGGAGAGATGATCGCGGCGCGCGATTCCGGCCTCAAGGGCGCCGCCCTGATGGCCCCGCTGCACCGTAACAGGCAGGTCTGGGGAACCTTCGCAAGCATCTGTGCAACATCGGGAAACCGGCTCCCGGACGAGCTGCGGGCGACCATCATCTCGATCGGCCTGTGGGTCACCAAGTATACCTCGAGCGTGATGACCGGCAGCGGTACCATCGACGACCTGATCGACGTCAACCGCGCGATCATCGAAGGGCTGTCGAACGAGAACGGCAAGGTCGGTCAGCAGCAGCTCGCGGGCTGACGGAATACCTTCATTCCGGATTAAATTTTAGAAACCGAATATCAACCGGTTATCCTCAAACCAGGGTTCATGCCGGGACCGCCCAACCTCGCCTCTATTTACAATCGCGCTCGACGCGATAAGGCGAGGTCAGCCTTTGAGCCTGAGCTAACAGGCGCAAGCAGCGGACCCGGATGCAGGAACTGAACCCCTCGCCGCCGCGTTCGGACGGGTCGCCTCCTGCCAGCATGGCACCGGCCATTCCTGCCCTGATCGTGGTCGTACAACTGATCGGCATTGTTGTCCTAACCGGCTGGTTCAGTGCGAACCTGCAGCTGGCGGGGCTGCCTGCCACCGGCATGCTCATGCAGCCGCTCACAGCGGTTTCCTGCATGGGCCTGGGCCTTGCCATCTGGGCGACGGCCAAGCAGCGCTTGCGCCTCGCGCGGATGCTGATCGCACTGCCGCTGGGCATCGCGCTTGCCGCGCTGTTCGAGGAAGCGACAGGACGCAGCCTCGGCATCGACACCCTGCTGTTTGCCGATATCCTCGCGCATCAGCCCCGCCCGGCCAGCGGCCGCCCGGGGGTCCTGCCCGCGCTGGCCATCGTCCTGCTCGGCATCGCGACACTCGCGGTCGCCGCGCGCCAGCGCATCCTGCGTCGCAGCACGGTCCCCCTGACCAGTGTCGTCATCGCCATCGCCGCGATTTCCGGGAGCCTGCTACCCACCGGGCTGAGCATTGCCGATCACGATACGCGCCGCGCGCTGATGTCGGTGCCGACTGCAGTGACCATCGCCGCGCTGGCGCTTTCGCTGATCCTGCTGCGGCGCGATCTCGCCTGGCCGCGCAAGCCGCAGTGCGGCATCGGCACCTCGACCCTGCAATGGACGCTGCTGTTTTCGGTGGCCCTGCCGGTGCTATCGGCGATCATGCTGTTCTGGGCGAAGCGTGACACCCACCTATCGACAGAGGCGATGGTGATCTTCCTCGCAGTCGTCCAGGTCACGGCCTCCTGCATCCTGATCGCATGGTCGTGGCTACGGATCAGCCGCGAGAGCAGCGCTCGCTGGGCGATCAGCGCGGCGCTGGATTCGGCGCCGATCGCGATCACCGACATCGAGGGGCGCATCCTGCGCTGGTCGGACGGTTGCGCACGGCTTTACGGCTGGAGCGCCGAGCAGGTGCTCGGCCTCAACAAGCACGAACTGACCGGTGCCTCCCGGATCCCGGGACGCGATTATCCGCCTGCCCACGCCATGGCCGCGCAGGAGACCGAACTTTCCGAGATGCGCGCCGACGGCAGCTTGCTGCGCGTTTTCGAGACCCGGCAGATCGTCCAGCCACGCAGCGACCGCGCGCCGATGATCGTTCTGTCGATGACCGATGCAACCGCGCGCCAGCAGGCCGAACAGGCCATGCTGGCCAGCGAGGCGCGGCTCGCCCTTGCCGTCGATCTGCATGGCCTCGGAATCTTCGAATGGTCGAGCGTGGACGATTCCTTCCGCTTTCACGGCCGCGCCGAAGCACTGTTCGGGCTCGAGACAGGCCGCTTCGAAGGCGGCATGACCGCATGGCTGGCGCACATCGCCTGCGTGTTCGATCGCAAGATAACCTCGCCGGAGGCCTGGGTCCCGGGGCGCTACGGCTTCCGCCTGCAGTCGCAGCGCCCGGATCAACCCGCGGTCATCGAGGGCACCGTACTGATCCACCGCGATCCCGCCAACGGCAGCCTGGACCTGATCGGCATCGTCATGGACGCGACCGAACGCGAACGCCGGGCCGAGATGCTGGAATCGCGGGAATCCGAGCTGCGCTCGATCCTCGAAACCGTGCCCGAAGCGATGATCACCATCGACGGACAGGGCCTCGTCCGCAGCTTCTCCGCCACGGCCGAGGCCCTGTTCGGCTATGCCGCGCACGACGTGCTCGGCCGCGATGTCCGGCTGGTGCTGCCGCAGTATCACCACCGCCATCACCATCACCATCACCATCACCATCACCATCACCATCATCATCATCACCACGGCGCCGCTTCCCGCTCCGCCGAGCCCGGGAATGCCGGAGGCTCCAGCGTCCAGGATCGCATGACCCGCCTGACCGCCGGACGAGACCGTCAGGGCAACGAAGTGCCGGTCGAACTCACGGTGGGCGAGGCCAACATCGGCAACGAGCAGATCTCGATCGCCTTCGTGCGCGACTTGCGCGAACAGTTGCAGACCGATGCGCGCATCCACGAACTGCGCGAACAGTTCCTGCACGCCTCGCGCGTCAGTGCCATGGGCGAGATGAGCGCAGGTCTCGCGCACGAGTTGAACCAGCCGCTCACGGCAACCGCCAACTTCCTCGGCGCCATCGAACTGCAACTGCAGCGCGAATGGCGACAGGACCAGTTGCGCCGACTGCTGCGCCTCGCCAGCCAGGAAGTGCTTCGGGCCGGCGACATCATCCGCCGCATGCGCGCCTTCGTTTCCAAGGGCGAACTCGACATCCGCGCCCAGCCGCTCGACGAAATGATCGCCGACACGCTCCAGCTGGCCCGCTCGCGCAGCCAGGCGCCCGGCGTGCGCCTGGAATACCATCCCAACGCCGCCGCGCCGGTGATCCTGGCCGACCGCATCCATATCCAGCAGGTGCTGGTCAATCTCATCAACAATGCCTTCGACGCGATAGAGGCGCATGACGTCGCCAATCCCGCGGTCACCATCACCACCCTCGCGGTTGCCGAGGGGCAGATCATGATCCGCGTGGTAGACAATGGGCCGGGCCTGCCCGATCAGGTCATCAGCCGCCCGTTCGAGGCGTTCAGCTCCACCAAGTCCAACGGCATGGGCCTGGGTCTGTCGATCTGCCGCCGCATCGTCGAGGCGCATGGCGGTTCGCTGGCGCTGCACAACATCGAGGGCGGCGGTGCCGCCGTCGAATTCACCCTGCCGACTTATAGCGAACTGGAGTTGAAGGCCGGATGAGCGTGCGCCGGATCTATATCGTCGACGACGACTACGCGGTGAGGACCTCGCTGGAGTACCTGCTCTCGCTGGTCGCGGACAGCCGCATCACCTGCTTCGAATCCGGCGATGCCTTTCTCGAAGCCGCTCCGCGCCTCGAACCGGGCTGCATGCTGCTCGACCTGCACATGCCCGGCACCCCCGGCCTTGGCGTGCTGGCCGCGATCGGTGACATTCCCGACCGCTTCGTCCCGATCGTGCTTACCGGCGAAGGCGACGTCTCGGTCGCCGTTCAGGCGATGAAGCTGGGCGCGGCCGATTTCATCGAGAAGCCGTGCGATCATCTCAAGCTGATCGCCGCGCTGGACGCCGCGTTCTCGCATCAGGCCGCCACGCGCGCGGCGGCGCAGCGCAAGGAGCAGGCCATCGCCATGCTCGAACTGCTCTCCCCGCGCGAACGCGATGTGCTGAAGGGCCTGATCGAGGGCCAGTCGAACAAGGTGATCGCCCACGACCTCGACATCAGCCCGCGCACGGTCGAGATCTATCGCGCCAAACTGATGGAAAAGCTCGGCGTGCGCAGCCTGTCCGAAGCCCTGCGCATCGCCTTTGCCGCCGGACTGCTGCCGGTCGATTGAACGCGGCGCGGTGGCGGATCGCCGCCCGCCACCGCCTCTGCTGCTTTCAGAAATCGAAATAGAGATCGAAGTACCCGTACTTGGTATCACCGGTCTGCGGCGCATTGGGCGCCTGCTTGAGGAAGCGCCCCTTGGCGAGATAGGCCACCCCGGTATCGAAGTGCAGCATATCCGGCACCAGCGTGCGGCGATAGCGCGCCTCGACCTGGTTGCCGGCGAAACGGCCGCTCTGCCCGCTGGCGTCACGCACGCCGGTCGAACCGAAGCTGTCGGTGCGTGAGGCCAGCCAGAGCGCGCGGTACATGACCATCACGTCGGACTTCGCGTCCGGTTTCACTTCGCCGCGCAGACCGCCGGAGAGCACGTTGAAACGCCCGACGGCGCCGTAGAGCCCGGTCGGGCCGAAGTCGAAACGGCGGGCCCCGAAAAGCGTATCGAAGCGGTTGTAGCTCTTGCTGCCCTGGCGCTCGCCGCTGTCGAGGTCGAAATCAAACGAGAGGCGCGGCTGCCAGCCACCGGCGAAGGTCCGGCCCGCTTCGGCATGGATAAAATAGGCAGAGACATCGAGGTCGGTCATGTCGCTGGGTGAGGTTGTGAGCCGGGTCCGGCCGAACTGGTAGGCGCCCTCGAGATCATAGTCCAAGCGGCCCGCCCTGGGCTTGCGGTAAAGACGCGCGCCCGAGGTGAAGAGATGGCGATTGCGGGTCTGCACGCTGGGACTGTCACGCTCATCCAGCCCGAAACCGTAGACTTCGGCAACACCGCCCAGCACCTGCCCCTTTGTCAGGTGCGCGCCCCATACCTGCAGGTCAGTGCTTTCCCGGTCCCAGTGGACGGCGTTGTCGTGAATGCTCTGGGCATCGTCGGGCAGGCGCTGCTGCGGCATCGCCCAGAGCGCGGTGATCTGGTCGCCGCGGCTGTCCTTCCAGACGAAGTTGACGCCGGTAAAGGCATTGGTCGAATTGCGGAACGCCTGGCGCGCGATCAGGCGCCGCGACCCCAGGTTCATGGTGAAGCGCCCGGCCGTCAGCCGTGCCTCGCTCCTGGCGCCGGTCTTGAAGTCCAGCCCGAGATAGGCCTGAACCAACTCCATGGCATTGACCTCGGTGGTTCCCGCCGAGGAATTGGCATGCTCGTTGTAGGCACGCGCATCCCACAATTCCCCGCCGACGCGGAACGGGCCGCCGTCGTACTCGACCTGAAGCGTGGTCTTGAGCGAAAACATCAGGTCGTCCTCGGCCTTGCCGGGGCGGAACTGGCCATCGATGCCCTCCACCCGCGCGCGCACGCCGCCGGTGATGGTGAGACCCTCGGGCGCCCCGATCGCCTGCTCCAGCAGGCCGTCCTTGGCATGGGCAACGCCCGCCGTGCCGCCGAGCAGAGCCGCCGCACCGATCACGACACCGACGCGGCCGGCCACGCCGCCTGCCCGCCGGTTCGCACCATGGATGATCGCCGGGGTTGTCCCTTGGGCGATGGCCCGCATGGCCGTTTCCCTTTTCATGACTACGCAAATGCTCCCTTAGCGCCCTGCCTTCCGGGCACACTGCCGAGGCGGACTTACCGGTAATCTAGGACCGTTTCAGAAACATCCGCATGCGGGCCGAGAAATAATCGAAGCCTGCGGCCCAACCGCCACACATGATCGGAGGGGAAGCGCAAGCATCGGGTGCAAGCGCCGATCACCGCGAACCGCCGCAATCCCCGCGTTCCGCGACACCTGCAGGAGGGCTAACTGGCCGTCATCCGCAAAAAACGGAAACCGGGAGGACATGCGAATGCACATCCTCCCGGCCATGGGGTAACTGCTGATGGGGAGAGGCGCGGGGCGGCGCCGTCAGTGCGCGGAAAGCGCCTGCCCGTATTCGGCCATCATCGCGAAACGCGGGTCGAGCCCGGCCAGTTCGCACATCGTGCGCGCCGCGCGCTTGGCGATCTGGCGGGCACGTTCGCGCATGACGCCGGAATCGTCATCAAACGGTTCGCCGGGGAGCAGTTCGAACAGGCGGTGCTCGACGACCTTGCGGTTGTGCTGCAGGCGCTCCTCGAGTTCGGCGAGATCGGCAGGATCGATGGCCGAACTTTCCGCACGCCAGACCCGGCGGCGCTGGCGATCGTCGGCATCGACGCCTTCGTTGCCTTCCACTTCGGCACGGCGTCCCTTGCGCGAGCGGGCCTGGCGGCGCAGGCGCTCCATGCCGGTCTTGCGCAAGTGCTCGACGTACGTGTCGGCCAGCGAGACCATCGCCGCGCGGGCCAGATAGTCGGAGGCGGCAGCCTCGGTGCGATCCAGCGCTTCCTCGTCCTCGATCGAGGCGACGATCGAGATATCCTCGCCATCCTCGCCGCTGCCGATCGCGTCGAGCGAGACGGTCACCGCCTCGACCTTGCGGGCGGACGGGCGCTGGTCGGTCATCAGGCGAAAGCGCAAGCTCTGCAGTTCGCCGCGGATCTGCCAGTTAACAAAAGTAGTGAACTGCGCCTTTTCGGAGTCATAGGCCTGGATGGCACGATGAACCGCGATCGAGCATGCCTGCTCGGCATCGTCCCAGTGGGCCGCGAGGCCGTACTGGCGAATGAAATGACGGATGCGCGGCGCGATCAGTCGAAGGATATGGGCGAATGCACGGTCCACTTCGGCTCGCTGCCGGGCGGTGGATACCTGCCCTTCCGGCGGTGAACTGGCTTTAACGCGCGCAACTGCGGATTCTAGAGCAATCGTGATCTTCGACATGTTGAGCCCCCAAGCACGGGACGGCGTGCACCCCTGCGGCAACCGTCCTTCAACCAGTCAGTCTGTGCTTGATGTCTTACCGCGTAAGCTATCCTATAACAAGCAGTCTTTTCTCCTATATTTCGAAGAAATTTCCAAACTGCCGAGAATGACGCGCAGATCATCGGACAAATTCGCCCGAAAGGGTTAACAAAGTCTTCAGGCGGCAAAATTTGCCGGTTTAATATTTCGTCCAACGAAATCTAACAGCCATGAACGATGAGCCGCGACAGCACTTCCGGCCTGCTCGATCCGCCGGCTGGCCTGCGCCTCGCCGATCTGCGCATCAAGCAACCGGCGCGCCCGCGCCGGATCGAGACTGCCGGTGAGAAACCGCACCGCATCGCCGCGGCCGAGATGGTGGCCGATGTAGGCCGTGCGCGCGAGTTCCTCGACGCCGCTGCCGACCGTCACCCCGGCCTTGCGCAAGCCGTCGAGATTGGCGCGCGCGTAGTCTGCCGTGGTCTCGATCGCCGCCTGCGGATCGTAACGCAGCGACAGCAGTTCGGCGCGGGCATCGCCGCGCACATGGCCACGCTCGTTGAGCCAGCCATTGGCACGCGCCGTGGCATTGAGCCAGGTGCCCGCGCGCTCGGCCTCCCCTTCCCAGGTGCTCGACAGGAACTGCCCGAGCCCGGCGGCGCTGGAACGGGGGTTGCGCGAATAGGGTAGCCAGCGCCCGTCGCCGTCCTTGGCCGCCTCGGCATGGACAATCGTCGCCAGAGCGGCAGCCGGCAGCCCGGTGCGGTTCGCGGCGGCGCCCAGCATCGGCGCATAACGGGCATTGGGGCCATGGCCCAGCGCGAGATCACCGCCCTGGCCGTCCCTGCCCGTATTGGTATTGGCATCGGCCTCGGCATCACCGCCCTTGGCGCCGCGTTCCCGCCCGCCACCACTGCCGTCGCCGACCGGCGCCTCGCCGCGCTGCAGCGCCGCGACCATGGCGGGAACCGCCGAGGACGGCGTCTTGCCGTCGCCTTCCAGCAACCCCAGCAGGGCTTCGAGGCTCATCGGCAGTCCGCGCTTTTCGGAGGGACGGGAACTGTCTCCATCCGGCCCGTCGCTGCCCAGCGCCGCGCGCCAGAGGCGGTCGGACATCTCGCTGCGGGCCTGCGCATAGATCAGCTTCGCCTTCTGCGCCGGGTCCAACCCGCGCATTTGCGTGCCGGCAGCGGCATGCCCGCCGCCAGTGGCAGGGACGGCAACAGGATCGCTCACGCCGCATCCCCGCGACGTGCCCCGCGGCGCGCCTTGAGGAAGGCCGCGGCGGCAAGATCGTCGATCCCGGCCTGCTCGGCATTGGCCTGGACGCGCTCGGCTTCCTGGCGGAAGGCGTCGGCGGCGCTTTCGATCGTGCGGAACGTGCCAAAGGCCTCCACCGCCTCGGCGCGGAGCGCTTCCAGCTTGCGGCTCAGTTCCGCCTGCAAGCCGGTGAGCTGCCGCCGCTCGTCACGCTTGCGCGCGAAGTAACCGTGCGAGGCGATGACGAGGCTTTCGGTCACGTCCTTGCCGGCAAGGTCGGCCTCGCGGCGCATGGCATCGCGGGTCTCGGCATGGGCCTGCTCGACTGCGGCAAGAACACCCGCCTCGCGGCTGATGGCAACGCTCATCTCGTCGATCTCGCGGCGCTGCACGCGCAGTGCGGCATCATATGGGGTCTTCATCACGCCACCTCGCCTTCAGGTGCCAGTTCGGGAAGGTCGAGGATCCCGGCAAGCGCGGCAAAACTGTCGTCGGCGTGGCCGCGTTCGTTCTTGCCCTGCTTGAGCAGGTCCTCGATGCGGGGCGACAAGGCGACAGCGCGGTCCACCTGCTCGCTCGACCCGGCGCGATAGGCGCCTAGGCGGACCATTTCCTCCATGTCGGCATATGTCGAAAGCTCGCGCCTTGCGGCAAGCCGCAAGCGGTTCTCGTGCTCGCCAAGCGCATGCGGCAAGGTACGCGAGACCGACTTCAGCACATCGATCGCCGGGTAGCGGCCGCGCTCGGCGATCTTTCGGGTGATGACGACGTGACCATCGAGAATGCCGCGCACCGCGTCGGCCACCGGTTCGTTGTGATCGTCGCCGTCGACCAGCACCGTGAACAGCCCGGTGATCGTGCCCTGCCCCGGCAACCCCGGCCCGGCGCGCTCCAGCAGGCGCGGCAGTTCGGCAAAGACGGTGGGGGTATAGCCCTTGGTCGCGGGCGGCTCGCCGCTGGCAAGGCCGATCTCGCGCTGCGCCATCGCGAAGCGGGTAACCGAGTCCATCAGGCACAGCACGTTGAGCCCCTGGTCACGGAAATGCTCGGCAACGCTGAGCGTGGTCCAGGCTGCCTGACGGCGCATCAGCGCCGGCTCGTCCGAGGTGGCGACAACCACGACGCTTCTCGCAAGCCCCTCGACCCCGAGGTCGTCCTGCACGAATTCCTGCACCTCGCGGCCGCGCTCGCCGATCAGGCCGATCACCGCGACATCGCAGTCCGTCCAGCGCGCCAGCATCGAGAGCAGCACCGACTTGCCGACGCCCGACCCCGCGAACAGGCCCAGCCGCTGCCCCTTGCAGAGCGGCGCAAAGATATCGAGGGCACGTACGCCGGTGGAGACGCAAGTGCCCACCCGCGCCCGCGACGAGGCCGGCGGCGGCGAGGCCTTGATCTTGCGCAGCACCTCGCCCTGCGGCAGCGCGCCCTTGTCGTCGACCGGACGGCCAAGACCGTCGATCATGCGGCCGAGCCAGCCTTCGGAGGGACGCAGCGCGAACTGGCTGGCCGAAAGATCGGCCCGCGCGCCAGAGGCGATACCCTGGGGATCGCTGAAAGGCAGGCAATGGGCGATCCCGCGATCGAGCCCGGTCACTTCCGCCTCGACCGTGCCGTTTGGCGAGCGCAGGCTGACCCGCGAACCGATCTGCGCGGCACCGGCCAAGCCCTCGACCTCGATCAACGCACCGCGCACCGCAACCACGCGCCCATGGCGCTGGTCCGGCGTCAGCAGGCGCAGGCCTGCGGCAGCGGCGGCAAGACTGGCCATCGGCGCGCTTCCGTCAGGCCGCGGTTTCGGGTTCGGAAGGCACGGAGCCTTCCGCCGGCGCGAACCGGGCAAGCGCATCGGCCTCGTAGGCGATCAGCCAGCGGCAATCGACCAGCGCGGCATAGAACTTCCCGGTGGCGACCTTCTGGGCGAAGCGGATGCAGACCGCCTTGGCCTCATGCGATTCCAGCGCGGCCATCAGCGTCTCCAGTCGCTCCAGCACCGACTGCTGGTGGCGAGCCAGCTCGGCCTCGTCGATATAGGCCATCATGCAGGCAAAATAGAGCGCACGCGCGGGCGTCACCGCCTCCTCGGGCTTCATCACCTCGCGGCCGCGCAGGATTGTCGCGGTATTCTCGACCACGAGATCGGTCCGGCCCTGCGCACGCAGCACCGCGCCGTTGACGATCACCGGCTCGCCCTTCTTGAGCGAAATGCGAAGAGTCATGTGTGCAGCCCCCGAGACACGTTTCAAGATTTATAGGATGATATGAGTCAGTGCGGTGACGATCCGACGGCTTTTTTCCTGCCGCTCCGAACAGTTGGTCGCAAATTTCATCCTACAATGGCTCTGGTCCGACAGCCGGCCCGCCAATTCCCGGCCCGGACGCACAGGAGAATGACATGAGCCTTTATTCCGCTCTTTACGCGGGCGTGTCAGGCCTCGGCGCTCAGGCGAGCGCGATGGCCACCGTCGCGGACAACATCACCAACGTCAACACCGTCGGCTACAAGGGCGTCTCGGCCCAGTTCCAGACCCTGGTCACCGACGGCAAGATCAAGAGCAGCTACTCGGCCGGCGGCGTCACCGCCTCGCCCAAGGCGCTGATCTCGAAGCAGGGCCTGCTCCAGGCCTCGAGCAGCCTGACCGACATCGGCATCGACGGGGCCGGCTTCTTTGTGGTGCGTTCGAGTTCGGATACCAGCGGTTCGATCGCCTATACCCGCGCCGGTTCGTTCACCACCGACAGCGACGGTTACCTCGTCAACACTGCCGGGTACTACCTGACCGGCTGGCCGCTCGATTCCGACGGCAACTATGTCAACAACGGCTCGATGACCTCGCTCGAAGCGATCAAGCCCAACGCGCTGACCGGTGCCGCGACCCCGACCACCTCGGTCTCGATGCGCGCCAACCTCGATTCCACCGCCACCGCCGTCACCGCCTATACGGCCGGCGACATGGCCTCGGGCACCGTCACCCCGCAGTTCACCCGCTCGGTCGAAGTCTACGACGCGCAAGGTAGCTCGCACACCGTAACCTTCAACTTCGTCAAGACCGCAACCAACGAGTGGGCCGCCGAAATCACTGCCGATCCGGCCGATGTCCTGCCTGCAGGCGGCACCGGCGTGCTGGCCAGCGGCACCATCGCCTTCAACGCCGACGGCAGCCTCGATCTTGCCGGCTCGTCCTCGGCGCTGTTTGCCGACCTCGGCGTCAGCTGGGCCAACGGCGCCGGTTCGACCCCGATCAGCCTCGCCCTGGGCAGCGACGACGGCCTTGACGGCCTGACCCAGTTCGCCAGCGATTCCGCCCTGCTCTCCTCGAGCGCCAACGGCGGCATGCTCGGCACCGTAGCCTCGGTCGAGATCTCCGAAGACGGCATCGTCAGCGCCGTGTTCGACGATGGCACCTCGCGCGCGATCTACCAGCTGCCGCTGGCGACCTTCGCCAATCCGGACGGCCTCACCCGCGTCAGCGGCAACGCCTATGTCGCCTCGCAAAGCTCGGGCAATGCCTCGATCAACGAGCCGGGGTCGCTCGGCGGTGGTTCGCTTTCGGCAGGTGTGCTCGAAGCCTCGAACGTCGATCTCGCCTCCGAGTTCTCGAACATGATCCTCTACCAGCGCGCCTACAGCGCCTCGTCGAAGATCATCACCACGGTCGACGACATGCTTCAGGAAGTCAGCAACCTGAAGCGCTGATTGTCCGGTTGGAAATGCCCTGTCGGGCATTTCCAATGCGGTACCGGCCCTCTCCCCCACCCGACCACCCGAATTCTACCCTGTAAGGGCGATCGGGCGGGGGAGAGAGCCGGTGCCGCAAAATCCGTCGCAAACGGATTTTCAGGCAACTCCCCCCTCTTCCCCCACCCACGAGACTTGCAGGAACCCGAAACGTGTCCCTCAGCCAGATCCTCAGTTCCGCCATGTCGGGCCTCTCGGCCTCGCAGGCGGGGATGCAAACGGTTTCCAACAACATCGCCAACGTCAACACCGCCGGCTACGCCCGGCAGAAGGTGTCGCTGGCGACCGCGGTATCGGGCGGACAGGTCAGCGGCGTGGTCGTCGGCGAACCTTCGCGCGTGGCCGACAAGTTCCTTGAAAACGCCGTCTACCAGCGCGCCGGCACCGCGGGACGCACCGATGCGGTCTCCAGCTATCTCGACCGCTTGCAGTCGATGCTGGGCGCCACCGATTCCACCTCGGGCCTCGCCGCGCGTCTCAACTCGATTTCCAGCACGGTATCGCAGATTTCCGGCCTCAACGGCTCGTCATCGTCGATCGCGCTGTTCACCGGCAGCATCGACGACACGCTCGATACCCTGACCGGCCTGCAGAACGACGTTTCGAGCCTGCAGTCCGACGTCGAGAGCGAAGTCGGCGACACGGTGAGCCGCGTCAACGTGCTGCTCCAGAAGATCAACGACCTCAACAGCGAGGTCTCACGCCTCCAGGGCCTCGGCCAGAGCACCTCCGGCCCCGCCGACGAGCGCATGTCCGCGCTGCAGGAACTGAGCGGGCTGATGAGCGTGAACGTGCGTGAACAGAGCGACGGGCGCGTCTTTATCGACACCGCCTCGGGCCAGACCCTGCTCGACAAGCGCCTGCGCCAGCTCTCCTACAATTCCGGCGCCGCCGCATCGCAGGCGACCTATCCCGCGATCGACATCAAGTTCGCCTCCGACAACGGCGTGATGGGCGCCTCGACCGGCGAGAAGATCGATTCCACCTCGGTCGGCGGCAAGCTCGGCGGCCTGCTGGAAATGCGCGACAAGACGCTGCCGCAGTTCTCCGAACAGCTCGGCCAGCTCTTCACCGGCCTCGCGCAGACGCTGAACAAGGTCTCCAACGAGGGCACCACCCTGCCCCCGCCCAACAGCCTGACCGGCGAGGCCAATGGCCTGACCGGCAGCGACCGCCTCGGCTTCACCGGCAAGGCGACGTTTGCCGTGCTCGGCAGCGACGGCACCCTGGTCAACAAGGTCACCGTCGACTTCGACGCGCTCGGCACGGGCGCAACCGTCGACGATGCGATCGCGGCGATCAATGCCGGGCTCTCGCCCGACGCCACCGCCAGCATCGATGCCAAGGGGGTGATGTCGATCACCGCTTCGTCCAGCGCGAACGGCATCGCCATCGCCCAGGATCCCGACAGCCCGAGCGACCGCGCGGGTGCCGGCTTCTCGCAGTTCTTCGGGCTCAACAACATCATCCGCTCGGACAGCAGCGCGCTGACGCCCTCCGGCTTCATCGCCTCCGATCTGACCGGTTTTGCCGCAGGCGAGACCGCGCAGATGGTGCTGCGCGATCCCAGCGGCAAAGTGCTCGGCCAGTACACCTACAGCAGCACCGGCAGCGACAGCTGGGGCGACGTGATCACCAACCTCAATGCCAGCCCGCTCGCCGCCTATGGCAGCTTCGCGCTGGACGGCGATGGCCGCGTGGCATTTACGCCCAACGCCACCTCGGCGGGCTCGACGATCTCGATCCCCTCGGATTCGACCAACCGCAGCGGTACCGGCCTCTCGTTCTCCGCGCTCTCGGGCCTCACCGGCTCGGCCAGCGGCCTCAAGAACGCGGAAGTGACCTCGGCCATGCTGGCCGACACCTCCAAAGTGCCGCTTGCCCAGCTCCAGCTCGATGCCGCCATCGGCGACAAGGCGATCGGCGGCGCCGACTACCGCAACGCCACCGCCTTTGTCGACGCGCTGACCGCCACCACCGATTTCGGCAAGGACGGCGTCAAGACGGTCGGCAACTTTGCCAATGCGCTGCTTGGCGGGATCGGCTCGGCCGCTTCGCTGGCGTCCGGCGCCTCGCAAGACGCGGCCGCGCGCATGACCGACGCGGTGGACCGGCGCGATAGCTACGCCGGCGTCAACGTCGACGAGGAACTCGCCCAGATGGTCGTGCTCCAGAACAGCTACAGTGCCGCCGCGCGGGTGATGACCACCGCCTCGGAAATGTACGACACCCTCATCGGCATGCTCGGATAAGGAACCCAGAAATGACCCGCGTAGCCACCATCCCGATGCAGACCACGCTAGCGAGCGCCCTGTCGCGCTCGCAGCAGAGTCTCGCCACCAGCCAGATGCAACTGGCGACCGGCAAGAAGGCCACCGACTATGCCGGCCTCGGCCTCGATGCCGTGCGGACGCTGTCCGCCCGCTCGATGCTGGCGCAGCAGCAGACCTACCAGACGGTGGCCAGCACCGTGTCGACCACGCTGTCGCTCTACGATGCCAATCTCAACCAGATCGACTCCTCGCTGTCCGACTTGCGCAGCCAGCTGATGAGCGCACTCGGCACCGGCGATTCCCCCGGGCTCCAGTCGATCGTGGAAGGCGCCTTTTCGGACGTGCGCGCCTCGCTCAACGCGACATCGGCCGGCGTGCCGCTGTTTGCCGGCTCGCAGACCGCGGACTCGCCGTTCCTGCCTGAAACGCTCAGCGATACCGTCGGCCTCGACGCCGCCGATGCCTTTGCCAACGACGATGTCCACCAGACCGCCCGCATGGGCGACGGCGTCGATGTCGAATACGGCATCACCGCCAGCGACGTCGGCACCAACCTGATCCCGGCGTTCCGCACGCTCGCCGAAGCCGGCCCCTTCGGCGAGACGCTGACCGAAGACCAGAAGACCGCGATCCGCACCGCGCTGGACCAGCTCGACACCGGGCTGTCCGGGGTTCGCAACGTCAACGCCGCCAATGGCCGCCGCCAGAACCAGGTGGAATCGCTGACCAGCCGCGCCTCGGCGCGCGAGGACCTGCTGACCGAAGTGATCGGCAACGTCGAAGATGCCGATCTCGGGCAAGTCGCCATCGACATCTCGCAGCGCCAGACCGTGCTGGAAGCCAGCTATTCGGTCTTTGCCCAGCTTTCGAGCATGTCGCTGGCCAACTACCTCAGCTGACGGACAGGACCATTTCCCTAAGGCGCCTGGCCCCACAGGCGTCAAAGGAAAGGGGCAGAAGGTGAAAACCCTCTGCCCCTTTTTCGTGTCCGGCACACGGTAAAGGCCCGCCCGAAGGCAATCGGCCAGGCTCAGCCCGATCCGGGTTTTGCCCCCTTGGTCGGCACCGGCGCCACGTCGGGCGCACGCTCCAGCAGATCGGCGAGGTCGCCCGCCGGGCTGGCCGAGGGCAAGGCGGCCATCGCCCGGCCAAGCGCCGCGGGATCGGCCTGCATCGGGCTCGCCGTCAACATCGCGAAGACCGGCGCGGTGGGCAGGCCGGCAAAGGCCGGGGCATAACGCCCATGAAGCGCGGCCAGCGCATCCTCACGGCCCAGCATGGCCAGCGAGATCGCATGGCGCAGCACTACCGCCTGCCCGATCGTATCGAGCGCGCGCGGCGCCGGCAGGCTGGCGGCAGTGGCATCGGCATAGCGCTGCCACTCCCGGTGCTTCCACAGGATCTCGCCCTGCAGCGCAGCGCTGCCCGGCACCGTCTCGAGCACCGCCAGAGCCTCCTCGGTGCGGCCGATCTGGCTGAGCGCGACCGCTTCGACACGGTTGCGCTGGGCAATCATCGCATCGGGCAGGCTCCCGTCCTCGGACTTGCGCAGGGTATCGAGCGCACGGTCGGGGCGCCCGGCCAGGATGTAGAGGCTCGCCACCCGGGCCGAAAGCGGCCCGCGGGCAAGATCGCCCGCGCGCACGAAGAGCTGGTAATCGAGCAGGTCCGCCGCGCGCTCGTAGAGCCCGGCGGACTGGAGCCGCTCGGCCAGCCGGCTGGCGAGCAGGTCGCCTTCCGCGCCGCCCGGCGCAATGTCGCGGTAGTCCCAGTAGAGCCCGGCAGCCTTGTCCAGCGGCAGCTTGCGCGCGGGATCGAGCGCCTGGGTCAGCTTGTCGCGCAGGATCGGCAGGATCGCCGCGTCCGCGCCGGAGAGGCCAAAGTGGCGCATCAGCGTGGCGCCATTGTCGAGCGCGCCAGCGATGTCGCCGCGCGCATCGCGCAGGCGGAAACCGAGCCGCAGCGCACGCTGCTCGATCACGTCGCCGCGCCAGGAATAGCGGATCGCATCAAGCTTGCGCAGCGCCTCGTCGAAACCGATGGTATGCGCCGCGACCCGCGCCTCGATCTCGGAAAGCTGGGCATCGGTGCGCTGCGCGATCGTGCCCGAACGCTCGACCCGGGCAAAACGCAGCCGCGCCTCGTCGCCGTGCCCTTGCAGAAGTTCGGCGCGGCCACGCAGCAGATTGGCGGCGGGATCGCTATCGGGGAGCGGATGGAGCCATTCGACCGCCTTGGCCGGTTGCCCGCCCTCGACGGCAGCCTGCGCGGCGGCAAGCACAAAGGCCTTGGGCCGCGCCACGCGCAGCGCCGGGCGCGCGCAATCGACCTGTTCGAGCGCCTGTTCGGCCAGATGTCCCTGCGAAAGGGCACGAAGGCGCCAGGCACAGGCCTCGGGATTGGCGGAAAGCCCACTGCTGGCCAGCGCCGCGACCGCCTCGTCATAACGGCCCAGCAGCGTCAGCGCCGCCCCGCGCGCCAGGCGGTAACCGTCTACCATGGCCAGGTCCGGATCGTCCTGCACCATGACCTCGAGCACGCCGAAGGCTTCGCCCCCGCGCTCGCTGCCGACCAGACTGCGGGCATAGTCCCAGCGCGCCTGCTGAAGCGCCGATTGGGGTACCCGCGCGATCCGCGCCCAGGCATCATGCTGCGACAGCGCCCCCCAGGCGGCCGGACCGTCGATCATCGGCTGCTGGGCAAGATCCGCCGCGAACCCGGGAAGGCGCGGCCCTGCCGGCAGCACCGGCTGCGAGGAAAGTGCCGCCGCCTTGGCGGCATTGGCGCCCGTGCCGAGCCCGGCAGCGGGCACCGCCGCAGAACCCGCGAGGGGCGCTGCCGCAGGGGTGCCAATCGGCGCGGCACCGGGAAACAGGGCCACGCTGGCGGACAGAAGCGCCAAGCGGCGCATCACCGGCCGGCGCATGACGAAACGGGTTGGCGAAAAACTCATCACAGGCCCATTATAGGCCGGTTTTCAGAGCAGTCCGGGGAACAGTACCGAAATGGTCACGAACAGCCCGCCAATTGCGCTGCCGATCACGAAAAGCAGGATCGCTCCGGCCATCCACAACAGGCTGCCGTTGGCATTGCCCTTCTGTCCTTGCAGGACATCGCCGCTGCCCAGCGGCAGGGTCAGCCCTGTGTCCTTGCCCCCAGCCGCGCCGCCCCCCGCAGCACCCTGAACCGCATTCGCCTCGGCATTCGGCACATCCCCCCGTCGACGTGCCGGATTCCATTCCGGCGTTCCCGACGAGAGGACACGGACCTTGGCCGGGCCTGAATTGTTGCTCACTGAATTTGCCCCCTGCGACTTGATCCTATGATAACAACTTCATCCTATTATAGAAGAGCGGTAAGCCATGCGGATTTCACAATTTTCCGCCGCCGCGCAGTGCAACCGGAGTTCCGCATGTCCCGTTCCGCCCTTCACGCCACCGCAGCCCTGGTGGCCGCTCCCGTGGCCACTTGCGCGACGGTTGCCGGCGTGGCGCCCGAAGCGGCCCTGGCCGCGCCGGCCGTTCCCGCCACTGCGCCCCCCACGTTCGATCCGGCGACGCTGGTCAAGCTCGACCAGATCGACGTGCCGATCGTCGACGCCGGGAAGCTCGGCGGCGTGCTCCACCTCACCCTCGTCGTCGAGACCCGCTCGCCCGACACCGCCAGCGCGCTGGCCAAGCGCATGCCGGAGCTGCGCGCTGCCTCGCTCGCGGCGGCGATAGAGTTCGCACGCCTGCGCGCCTCGCCGTTCGCCGCGGTCGATGTCGAACGACTCCAGCACACCCTGACCCCCGCGCTGCGGCGCGTCGATCCAGGCATTGCCCGCGTCCTCATCGTTCGGGCCAGCGCCCTGCGCAGCTGACGCGCCGCGGATCCCCGCGCCTCGGTTCACATCTGAAATTTCACGACCCGGCGGAAGACGATTCCCTTCCGCTCGGCGCGAGCCTCTAGGCCGCACGCCCTTGCGATGAAAGAGAAACCCCGCGCTTGTCGGTGCGGTTCGTCGCATTTTCACCGGCCGGACAAAAAAGGGCCTGCTTCCCTGGGGAAGCAGGCCCTTTTTTCCGGTCCGCGTTCGCAGGACCTGCGGCAAATCAACGTGCGCTTGGCGGCGTGCGGCCGGGCGCTGCCGATGCCTGCCTTGGCGCCGGCGGCGTGCCGCGCTGGCGGATGACCTTGCGCCCCGCCAGCGCCATCGACAGTTCCACCGCCGAACCCGGCGACATGTAGGACATGATCTGCGCCGTTACGGAATCGCGCATGCGCCGCGCGACTTGCGTCTGCACTTCGAGATCGAGCTTCTCGAAGATCGGCGCCGCACGCTGCGGCTTCATCCGCTGGTAGATCTGCGCCAGCGTATCGTAAGGCACCTCGGGCTGGTCCTGTCCGGGCTGCCCCGGACGGCCCGGCGCGGCGGCTGCCGCAGCCTGCGCCTGCTGCTGGCCCTGCAATTGCCCGGCCAGCCGGGTTTCCCCGGCCCGCACGGCCTGCTCGCGCATTTCCAGCTTGCGCCGCTCCGCCGCCGCATCACGGTCGCGCTTGCCCAGCGAGTCCTGCAGCGAGGCACCGAGGCGCCCCGACGAAGCATCGCCGGAAACCTCGTTGGGGCCAGGCGCTGCCACCGCCATGACGTTCGCGATCACCGCAGCCCCGGCCACGCCGATCATCAGCCGCGAAGGCTGGGCCATGGCGCGCAGCGCGTTGATCAGCCTGCCCCCACCGGTGATCCGGGCGGGCAGGTTGGCGGTAGCACCGCTCATGCCGCGGCGCGCTTGCGATTGGCGCGGGCAGCCGGGTGCATGACGATCTCGGCCGAGAGTTCCTTGGCCTCGGCCACGGCCGCGGCGATGGCGGCCTCGACGCCGTCATCCATCGTCACAGCGACGACCTTGGGCGCGGTGACCTTGGGCATTGCGGTGCGCGTGGCGGCCTTGCGCGCGGGCTTGCGGCGCGTGGTGGTGCGCTTGGCGGCGACCTTTTCCTCGCCGGCTGCCTCTCCGGCCGTATCGGCCTTGGCAGCGGGTTTGCGCGCGGGCTTCCTGGGGGCTGCCGAAAGCTCGGTGGCGGCCACGATGCGGTCGGCGACGGCGTTGCCGATGCCCACCATGTCGGCAAGTTCATCGCGCATCGCTTCGGCATCGGCGATCGTCCGGGCCTGGGCGACGCCATCGGTGGCGAGCACCCGCTTGAGTTCACCCAGCACCGCGCGGGCCTGGGCGGTCGCGCGTTCGAGGCTGGCGACGCCTTCGGTCAGCGGGGCATTGCGAAACGCCTTCATGCGGCGGTCGATACGCCAGCCCTGCACCATCACGGCGGTGCAGATGGGAACCAGCGTGAAATTGATCATGGTCGCGGTGTTCACTTCGGATACCCCCTTGAGATGTCATTCGCCATGCGCACGGCGATGTTTCTGGAACGCTGCCCGATATGCGCGATACCCAGCGGGACGCCGCCGCACTGGACCTGGAGCGCATCGTTCGGGCTCTGACTGAAAGCGATCGTCTGACCGACCTTGAGATTCATGACGTCGCGCAGCGCCATCTGCTTCTCGCCAAGGACCACATCGACCGTGACCTTGGTCTGCGACAGTTCGCTGGCCATGTGCGCCGCCCACATGCGGTCGCGGCCGAGCTTTTCGCCCATGAAGCGCTGGAGCAGCTTGTTGCGCACCGGCTCGATCGTCGCATAAGGCAGCAGCACGCTGAACTTGCCGCCGCGCCCTTCCATGTCGACCCGGAAGGTGGCGACCGCGGCAATGTTGCTGGGCCCGGCGATGGCGGCAAAGCGCGGGCTCGATTCCATGCGCTCGACCTGCATCGTCACCGGCTCGATCGCCTCGAACGACTGCGAAAGATCGTCGAGCGCCAGCTGGACCATGCGCGAGACCAGCACCGTCTCGATGGTGGTGAAGGCGCGCCCCTCGACCCGCATCGGCTTGCTGCCCTTGCGCCCGCCCAGCAGGGCATCGACGACCGCATAGATCAGGCTCGATTCCACGGTGACGACGCCGTAGTTTTCCCACTCGGTCACCTGGAACACGCCAAACATCGCAGGCAATGCCACGCGGTTCATGAACTCGCCGAAGCGGGTCGAGGTGATCTCTTCCAGGCTGACGTCGATGGCATCGGACGTGAGGTTGCGCATGCTGGTTGCAAACGTGCGCACCATGCGCTCGCAAACCACTTCCAGCATCGGCAGCCGCTCATGGCTGATGACATTGGATTCGATGACGGCCTTGAGACCGCTCTTGGTCTGCGCGGGGGCATCGCCGTCGAAGCCGAACAGCGCGTCGATGCCCGCCTGGTCGAAGGTGTCGCCGACCAGTTCGTCCATCTTGGGCGGATCGGGCAGCAGGAAGTCGTCGAAATCGTCGGTCATTGCTGGATCAGGTCCTGAATGAGCACGTCGCTGACCATGCCGGGGCCAAGCGCCTGGGTGGCGCGGCGCATCATCTCTTCCTTGATGCGGAACACCGCCGCCGATCCATCGAGGTCATCCGGGCGCAGTTCGCGCAGGAACGGCTGGAGCGCGTCGAGCACGACCGGCAGCTTCTCCTTGATCTTGTCCGCCTTGGAATCGTCGGCCGCGACGATGATGAAACGCAGCTTGAGGAACCGCGCCGAGGCATCGCTGCCACGCAGGTTCACCACCATCGGCGGCACTTCCACATAGGAGGACTTTCCGGCCTTGGCCGATTCCGACCCGCCCTCCTCGTCCGGTGCGCCGCTTTCGCTGTCGCTGCCGCCACCGGCGAACTGGGTATAGCCGTAATAGCCTGCGCCGCCGCCGATCAGCAGCACCGCGACCGCGGCGCCGATCACGATCAGCCGCTTGCGCGACGGCTTGGTTTCGTCCGCATCGACGGGTGCGACGTCGATGATCTCTTCGCTGGACACTGTGGACCCCCTTGGCTGCCGCGCCTGCGGCGGAAAAATCGAAAACTTCCGATCCGACCGCAATCGCGTTTTCGCCTCTATTATAGGAGGACCAAGCGGCAAATTCTGCCGAGTGCCGAAAACTGCCAACTTTTTCTCAAGGTGCTGGAAATGGACGTTTCCTCCTTCGTTCTGCTGAGCCACGAACAGGCGCTGAGGCGCCAGCTCGACATCGTCGCCAACAACATGGCGAACTCCAGCACGGTCGGTTTCAAGCGCGAACAGGCGCTGTTCCACGAATATGTCGAGACCGCGCAGGAAGCCCCGGTCGAGGATGCCCGCAAGACATCGTTCGTGCTCGACTTCGGCACCGTGCACGACACCGCGCAGGGCTCGTTCCAGGCGACCGGCAACCCGCTCGACGTGATGATCGACGGCGCCGGCTACCTCAATGTCGAGAACCCGGACGGCGGCGTCGCCTATACGCGCGCGGGCTATATCAAGGTCAGCGAGAACGGCGAACTGGTCACGTCCGGCGGCCAGCGCCTGCTGGACGAGAACGGCCGTCCGATCGCCATCCCCGCCGACCAGCTGAGCCGCATCACCATTGCCGAGGACGGCACGGTGATGGCCGGCGATGCCCCGGTGGGGCGCCTCGCGGTCACCGATTTCGGCAACGAGAGCCTCGTCGACCCGCGCGGCGACGGCCTGCTTACCGGCACCGGCGGCCAGTTCCTGACCGCGGCGCGCACCAGGCTCAAGACCGGGGGCGTCGAAGCCTCCAACGTCGAGCCGATCGTCGAGACCACCCACATGGTCGAGATCCTGCGCTCCTACCAGACCAGCCAGCGCCTTTCGGCCGATCTTGCCGACATGCGCAAGAATGCCATCGGCCGCCTCAGCAGGGTCGGCTGACCCCGATCACCGTTTCGCGCCCGCCTAACCCCATTTTCCCGAAGGAGCCATCATGCGTTCGCTCTCCATCGCTTCCACCGGCATGCTTGCACAGCAGACCAACGTCGACGTCATCTCGAACAACATCGCCAACATGAACACCACCGCGTTCAAGCGCCAGCGCGCGGAGTTCCAGGACCTGCTCTACCAGCAGGTCGCCCGTCCCGGCGCCAACACCAGCGACAGCGGCACCAAGGTTCCGACCGGCATCCAGCTCGGCGCGGGCGTGAAGACCGGCGGCATCTACCGCATCACCGAACAGGGCGCGCTGACCAACACCGGCAACACCTACGACCTTGCCATCGACGGCCAGGGCTACTTCCAGGTGCAGCTGCCCTCGGGCGACCTTGCCTATACCCGCGCCGGTTCGTTCCAGCTCTCCGACCAGGGTGAGCTCGTCACTACCGACGGCTATCTCGTGCAGCCCAACATCACCATCCCGCAGGGCGCCACCAGCGTCACCGTGTCGAAGACCGGCGAAGTGCAGGTCAAGATCGACGGCCAGACCGACCTCCAGACCGTCGGGCAGCTCGAACTGGCGACCTTCGTCAACGAAGCCGGTCTCGAAGCGGTCGGCTCGAACCTCTATCTGGAGACCAGCGCCTCGGGCCAGCCGACCGTCTCGACCCCGACCGAGCCCGGCTTCGGTTCGCTGAGCCAGGGTTTTGTCGAAGCCTCGAACGTCAACCCGGTCTCGGAAATCACCTCGCTGATCACCGCGCAGCGCGCCTACGAGATGAACAGCCGCGTGCTCAAGACCGCCGACGAAATGCTCCAGACCTCGACGCAGGCGGGCTGAGGTCATGTTCGCCGCACTCGTGCTTGCTCTCGCGGCCACGGCTCCCGCCGCTGCCCCGGACACGGTCGCCACTGCCGTGCTCGACCGCACGGTCGAGCGCGGCGAACGCCTTTCGGCCAGCGACTTCTCCAAGGCCGCGCTGCCCGCCGTCACCGCGCGCGGCGCGCTCACCCCGGCCGAGGCCGCCGGGCAGGAGGCCAGCCGTCGCCTTAGTGCCGGCGCCCCGGTGCGCGCCGCGGACGTCGTGCCGCCTCGCCTCGTCCGGCGCGGCGAGGCGGTGACGATCTCGGTCGCCTCGGGCACCATGCGCATCACCTCGGCCGGACGCGCGCTCAGCGACGCCGCCAGGGGCGAGCCGGTGCGCGTGCTCAACCTCGCCACCAGCCGCACGCTCGACGCCGTCGCCGAGGCGCCGGGCCAGGTCAGCATTCCCGTCCGTTAAGCCACAGGATTCCCCGATCATGAAAGCGACCCGTGCCGGTCTTATCCCGCTGCTGATGGCCGCAACCTTGCTGTCCGGCTGCGGTGCAGTGGGCCGCCTCAAGAACGTCGGCAAGACGCCGAAGATGGATGCGCCCGAAGTCGCCGTGGCACCTCGCGTCGAACCCTCGATCGGCAAGCAGGGCACCGCCGATCGCGGTGCGGTGGACGATCCGCAGCTGGCCGACGGCGCCCGCGGGGCCTCGCTGTTCCGCACCGGCGCCGGCGCCTTCTTCCACGACCAGCGCGCCTCCCGCGTAGGCGACATCGTCACCATCCGCATCAACATCGCCGACAATGCCACGGTCGCCAATACCACTACGCGCACCCGCAACGGCAGCGAAAGCGCCGGCGTGGCCGCGCTGCTCGGCCTTGAAAAGCACATCGGCAAGCTGACCGGCTCCGACCCGTCCTCGCTGGCCGACACCAGTTCCTCGTCGAGCGCGGTGGGCGTGGGCAACACCGCCCGCAGCGAACAGATCAACATGACGATGGCCGCCTCGGTGATCGGCGTGCTGCCCAATGGCAACCTGCAGATCCGGGGCCGCCAGGAAGTGCGGGTGAACTATGAGCTGCGCGAACTGATCGTCACCGGCGTGATCCGCCCCGAGGACATCGCCCGCGACAATTCGATCCGCCATTCCCAGATCGCCGATGCCCGCATCAGCTACGGCGGCCGCGGCCAGCTCACCGACGCGCAGCAGGCCCGCTGGGGCCAGCAGATCTACGACGCGCTGTTCCCGTTCTGATAGAACAGGCCGTCTTCCAGGTCTGAGCGGTGCCGATGCCTGATCGCGCCGCTCAGACCGAAAGTTCGCGCCATTCGCCCTGGGCGATTCCCTCGAGCGACCAGCCGCCGATCGCCCAGCGCACCAGCCGCAAGGTCGGATGCCCCACCGCCGCGGTCATGCGGCGGACCTGCCGGTTGCGGCCTTCGCGAATGGTCAGTTCGATCCAGCAGTCCGGCACCGTCTTGCGGAAACGCACCGGCGGATTGCGCGGCCAGAGTTCGGGCGGATCGATCCGCCGCGCTTCGGCAGGCCGCGTGGGGCCGTCGTTCAGCATCACGCCCTTGCGCAAGGCCGAAAGCGCCGCCTCGTCCGGCTCGCCCTCGACTTGCACGAGGTAGGTCTTGGCGGTCTTGAAGCGCGGGTCCGCAATGCGCGCCTGCAGGCGGCCATCATCGGTCAGCAGCATCAGCCCCTCGCTGTCACGGTCGAGCCGTCCGGCAGGGTAGACGCCCGGCACCCCGATATAGTCCGAAAGCGTCGCGCGCGGGGTGGGCGAGCGCGCGTCGGTGAACTGCGGCAGGACGTCAAAGGGCTTGTTGAAGAGGATAAGGCGCGCCATCCGGTCTTCCCTAGAGCATTTTCAAGTCAGGTGAAGTCGCCTGACGAGTTGGAAAATGCGAAAAACAAACGCAGCGCGCCCTACCAGTTCAAGCGTGGCCGCTCTCCGCCGCTTGACCGCGCGTCTTCCACAAGGACCAGCCGACGCCGCCGCCGATCAGGCCCACGGTCACGCCAAGGCTGAGCAGCGGCGGGAACTTGGCCCCGTCCAGCAGCAATTCGGCCACCAGGATCTTGCCGCCGATGAACACCAGCACCAGGGCCAGCGCATACTTCAGGTAGTGGAAGCGGTGCACCATCGCCGCCAGCGCGAAGTAGAGCGCGCGCAGGCCAAGGATCGCCATGATGTTAGAGGTGTAGACGATGAAAGTGTCGGTGGTGATCGAGAAGATCGCCGGCACCGAGTCCACCGCGAACACCAGGTCGGCCAGGTTGATGACCACCAGCGCCAGGAACAGCGGCGTCACGGCCCAGACCAGACGGCCCGTATCGTTCGCTTCCTTCACGAAGAAGTGGTGACCGTAGTGCGCCTTGGTCACGCGCATGTGGCGCGAGATCCAGCGGACCACCGGGTTGTGCGCGACATCGGGTTCATGATCGCCGGTAAACAGCATCTTCACGCCGGTGAAGACGAGGAACGCGGCAAAGATGTACATCACCCAGTGCGCCTGCGAGACCAGCGCCACGCCGCCCGCGATCATCAGGCCGCGCAGCACGATCACCGCGACGATGCCCCAGAGCAGCGCGCGGTACTGGTACCTGGGCGCAATCGCGAAGAAACCGAAAATCATCGAGATGACAAAGACGTTGTCGATCGACAGCGCCTTTTCAAGGAAATAGCCGGTGTACCAGGCGATACCGTCCGCCGATCCCTTGGTCCACCAGACCCAGCCGCCGAACAGCACGGCGATGGCGATGTAGAAGACCGACAGCTTCAGCGATTCGGCAATGCCCATCTCCCGGTCGTCCTTGTGCAGGAAGCCGAGGTCGAATGCGGTGAGTACAAGCACGAGGCCGACAAATGCCAGCCAGAACCAGACCGGGGTGCCCAGCCAGTCAGCAAAGAGAAATTCCACGATTCATGTCCTGCTGAAGGAAGGAAGCGCCGGCGCGTACATGGGGGGCAGCGCGCCGGCGCGAGGGTAACAGGCTTACACTACGGCCGTTGGGGGGACGAACAGCCGGGCCAGCCTGGCCCTTATTCTCAATTTCCTTCGCTCCAGCTCCGCAATCCTGAGCAGATTGCGGCGCGTCGAGCCCTGCGCACGGCGCAACTGGGCGTCGAGCATCTGGAAGCGCTCAAGCAGGTGGAACATACGGTCGGTCATAACAGCATCCCTATCGAACAAAGGTTGGTTCGATCGGATGATCCCGACGGCACATTTGGATTGCCGAGCTTGCGGAGCCTTGGAAGGGGCACTCGGAAACCTGCACCGGGGATCAACCCGATGCGGTCCGACATCACGTGGCACCTGCTATGAGGCGCCGCGCCAGAGGGGCCCGGCCCGCAAGGATCCAATATGAGCGAATCGATCCGATTTCAACCCCGGATACGGATTCATTTGACGCCAGGCGCCATTTCGATATTAATATGATATCATATTTAATGGAGATTGCCGCCGATGACCGAGTCGCATCTTCCCATCAACTCCAGCCGCGAACGCGCCGCGTCGAGCATGAGCGGATACCTCATGCTGCTGGTTTTCCTCGGCGTTCTGGCTGCCATCGTCTTCGCCGTGGTCACGCTGGCGAGCGGTGATCCCGCACCTGCAACGATACTGGCCTTCCTCGCCTTCATCCTGCCCGCCGTGGTCTGCCAGATCCTGATCGCCTCGGGCTTCTACATGATCCAGCCCAATCAGGCGGTGGCGGTGACGCTGTTCGGCTCCTATCGCGGCACCGACCGTCAGGCGGGGCTGCGCTGGACCTGGCCGTGGATGGCCAAGCGCAAGATTTCGGTGCGCGCCAACAATGTCGTCTCGGAAAAGCTCAAGGTGAACGACCTGCGCGGCAATCCGATCGAGATCGCCACCAATGTCGTGTGGCGCGTGGCCGACACCGCCCAGGCGCTCTACGATGTGGACGACTACAAGGCCTTTGTCGAAGTGCAGATCGAGGCCGCGGTGCGCTCGATCGGCTCGCGCTATCCTTATGACGATGTGGAGCATGCCGAGATCACCTTGCGCGGCAGTCACGCGGAAGTGAACGGCGAATTGCGCGCCGAACTGATCGAGCGGCTGCGCGTGGCGGGCATCACCGTCGACGAATGCGGCCTCACCCACCTTGCCTATGCGCCCGAAATCGCCGGCGCCATGCTGCGCCGCCAGCAGGCCGAAGCGGTGATCGGTGCGCGGCGCAAGCTGGTGGAAGGCGCGGTCTCGATGGTCGAGATGGCGCTGACGCAGCTTTCCGAAAAGAACGTGGTGGAACTGGACGACGAGCGCCGCGCGGCGATGGTCTCCAACCTCATGGTCGTGCTGTGCGGCGAGCGGGACTCGCAGCCCGTCGTGAACGCCGGCACCCTTTACCAGTAACGCAGTCTGTCCAGGTACCATGGCTAACCCCGGCAAGAAGGCCTTTCCGCTGCGGATCGATCCGGCGCTCTACGCCGCGCTCGAACGCTGCGCGGCGGCAGACTTGCGCTCGGTGAATGCCGAAGTCGAAGTCCTGCTGCGCGAGGCCCTGACCCGGCGCGGCGTGAGAGTGGCGGCGAGCGAACCCGTGAAACGCGGCCGCCCGCCCAGACAGGAGGGTGAAGCATGATGCACAAGTCCACCGAAGATGGGGCCTGGTTTGCGCCAAAGCGTTTAGGCTACGGAGCGGGCCTCCCCATCGCCTGGCAGGGCTGGCTGGTGATCGCGGCCTATGTGGCGACGCTGGCCGGAATCGGGTTGCTGAACCATATGGGCACGGGCGGAAGCCGGACCGCCGCTTTCGTGCTGTTCCTGCTGGCGACGGGCCTGTTCCTCGTCATCACCGCGCGCCGCACACGCGGCGGGTGGAAGTGGCGCTCGGGCAAGGAGGACTGAACCGATGCGGACCCTCGCTGCATTGCTGGCCGCCGCCGCCCTGATGGGCACATCGCCGCCCGTCACGGAGAGCTTCGTGGAGGCCCCCGGCCCCAACGGCCCGCTCAAGGGCACGATGCTCTCGCCCTCCAATGCCGCGGCGCCGATGGTGCTGATGATCCCCGGCTCCGGGCCGACCGACCGCGACGGCAACAACCCGCTGGGCGTCAAAGCCGCCTCGCTGCGCCTGATCGCCGAAGGGCTTGCCGCGCAGGGCATCGCCAGCGTGCGCATCGACAAACGCGGCCTTTTTGCCAGTGCCGCCGCCGTGCCCGATGCCAATGCCGTGACGATGGAAGACTATGCCACCGACGTTCACAGCTGGGTCTCCAGCATCCGCGCCCGCACCGGCGGAAAATGCGTGTGGCTGCTGGGGCATAGCGAAGGCGGGCTGGTCGCCCTTACCGCCTCGCGCAAAACTGCGGCCTCGCACGCACCTGAGGGCATCTGCGGCCTGATCCTGATTGCGACACCACGGCGTCCGTTCGGCGCAGTGCTGCGCGGGCAACTGCATGCGAACCCCGCCAACGCGCCGCTGCTCGATCAGGCCGATCGCGCGATCACCGAACTGGAAGCCGGGCGCCGCGTCGATGCCTCCGGACTGAATCCCGCCCTCGCCCCGCTGTTCCGTGCGAACGTGCAGGGCTTCCTGATCAGCGCCATGGCGCTCGATCCGGCCAAGCTGGTCGTCGCCTACCGCGGCCCGGTGCTGATCCTTCAGGGCGAGCGTGACATTCAGGTGAGCAAGGAAGACGCCGCCCTGCTGGGGCAGGCCCAGCCCAAGGCGCAGCTGCGCCTGCTGCCCGATACCAACCATGTGCTGAAAGTCGTGACTTCCGACGATCGCGCCGCGAACCTCGCGACTTACGCCAACCCGGACCTGCCGCTGGTGCCCGACGTGGTGCCCGATATCGCGACGTTCATCCGAGCCTCGCGTTAGAGTATCCGTGATGATCAAGCCTGAGATTGCGCCCAGCATCTATCGGCTTTGAGCAAAGCGTTTGCGGTCACGACGAGTTTTCGCATGACGGCGGTGATGGCGATTTTGGCGGGCTTTCCTGCGGTGACGAGTTGTTGGTATTTTGCCTTGAGATCAGGGTTGTATCGGGCGGCGACGAGGGCCGGCATATAGAGGGCCTGCCTCACGTTGGCACGTCCGCCGCGGATGAAGCTTTTGCCTTTCCATTGTCCGGATTGCCGCGCGATCGGTGCAAGGCCGGCAAGGGACGCGGCCTGCTTGTTCTCAAGGCTGCCGAGTTCGGGCATGGTGGCGATGAGCTGGTTGGCGGTCAGCGTTCCCACACCCGCGATGCTGGTCAGTATCTGGTGTCGACGAGCGAGTACGGCATCGGCGGCGATCAGGTTGGAGATCTCGGCGTCGAGGGCCGCGATATGTCGATCGATCTGTTCGAGCCGCTGGCGACACTGGCGCTTGAGAAACGCGATGGTGAGATTTTTCTCACGATTTTTGAGCGCGGTGCGATCACGAACCAAGCCGTCTCGGGCATTGATGAGTTCCGCCATTTGGGTCTGCTGTGCGCTTCGAGCGGGTCTGACCGCTGGCTGCAAGGTTGCGGCCATACGAGCCAGCAGGATGGCGTCAATGCGATCAGTCTTGGCCAATGTGCCAGTCGCCTGGGCGAAGCGCCGGGCCCGTTCAGGGTTGAGCTTCACACAAGGCCAGTTGGTCAGCGCCGCCTCCAGTGCGCGATGATAGGTTCCGGTTGCCTCGTAGGCGATCCGTTCGATCGGCCATTGTCGCAGCCAGGCGATCAGCGCCTTGTGCCCCTTGGCGGTATTGGCAAACTGGCGCTCGGCGCCGACGGGGTAGGCATGGCAATCGAGGCTCGCTTTGGAGATGTCGATGCCGATTGTCTGTGGTAGATTGTCGCTCATCTTTTCCGCTGTCCCATGCTTGTCATCCGGGTCCAAAACCCCGGTATCCGTTCGGGCCTGATGGAAAAGAAAGGGGCGATCCTACTCTAACCCGGTCCCTTAACGACCGGCGGTTTCGCGATCCGTCCCCTTCCGCCCGGACCGGGGTGGCCACCCCGGTCCGGGCAATCCAGCATGGCCCAAACGGACGGTAATGTCATAAGACAAGCGTTTTCTAATCAGGTGGAATCACCTGCGACTCGGAAAACGCGGAAAACCAAAATCTTAGAGCAGTTGATCCGATGCAATCGGATCGGGAACTGCTCTAAGCTCTACGCTCCGCCAGTTTCGCCTCGATCGCCCGCCACAACATGGCAAAGGCTTTTGCGGCCGGGCTGGCCGGGGCGATTTCCCCCACCGGCTGATGGCGCACCGCGCATTGCTCGACAACGCTGGCATACGGCACCGCCGGCCAGTCCGGTTGCGCCTCGCGGACCTGTCGGTGGAGCGTGCGTCGCATGTCGAGCATCGAGAGCACCGGCAGGATCGGCGGATGGCGCTTGGTGGTATCGGCAATCTCGCGCACCACGAGTTCGAGCGCACGGGCCGAGAGCGGCGAAGGCGGCAGCGGCACGATCACCAGATCGGCGGCGCGCGCGACTTGCGCGGATAGCTCGTTCAGCACCGGCGGACAATCGAGCACGATGCGCGGATAATCCGCCGAAAGTTCCTCAGCCAGCTTCGCGAGGCGCCTACGCTTGCCGATACGCATCAACTGGGCATCGAGCGCGCGGATACTCTCGTCCGCAGGCAGCACGTCGACAAGCGGATTGCCGGTGGGCTGGATCAGCTTGGCAGCCGGGCGGTCCTTGGTGAAGACGTCCTCGGCAAGCCGGGTGCCGCGCGGCTCCAGGCCATAAAGGAAGCCGGATCCCCCTGCGGCATCAAGATCCCAGAGCAGCGTGCGCTGCCCGAGCCGGGCGGAGCACCAGGCAAGATTTGCGGCAAAGGTGGTCTTACCGACCCCGCCCTTGACACTGTAGATGGCGATGGTGGCACCGCGCAGTGCCTTCGCGGCATCCTCGCGGCCCGCCTTGACCGCCCCGGCGCCCTCCGTCGCCGACACGACAACGGGCCGAACCCTCTTCAGGGCCGACCCGCCGCTCCCGGCTATGCGGGGCAATTTGTGCTTTCCTGCAACCACCTGCCGATGGTTGCCCGCGATGCGCCGATAGTCAAGCCGCGCGGCTCAACAGGACGCATGCGAGGAAAAGATCAACCGTCGTAGTCGCCACCGATCGAGGTGTTGCGCGTCGGCGCCGAAGCGGTGATGCGCAGGGCCTCGGCCGACTGGCTGAGCGAACCGATTTCGTCCATCTCGTCGTCGTCGTCCGGCAGCACGCGCTGCATCGAGGTGACGAGCGATTCCTTCAGTTCGTTCGGCTTGACGTTCTGCTCGGCGATTTCGCGCAGGGCAACGACCGGATTCTTGTCGCGGTCACGCTCAAGCGTGAGTTCGGCACCGCCCGAAATCTCGCGCGCACGCTGCGCGGCAAGCAGGACGAGATCGAACCGGTTGGGGATCTTGTCGACGCAGTCTTCGACAGTAACGCGCGCCATGGGCACTCCGTGAATAAATTCGCTGGATCGGTAAACCCTGCCCACTAGGGGCTACCCTGCGCAGAGTCAAGAAAACTGCGCATCGCCGCCCGGCTTCCCCCGCTCGTGCGCGAGAGGCCGGGCGATGACTTCAAGCCGCGATCATGGCTTGCGCTGGGCGCCGGTGGTGTCGCGGACCCCGCGGAACTCGCTGTCCTGCGACCAGTTCGGCCAGACATGGCTTCCTGCCAGGCGCGCGCCGGTATTGTACAGCAGCGTCAGGTCGCTGGCCCAACCGCTGGTATCCCAGTTCGGATCATATTCGTCGGCGGGCTGATGGTACTTGTCGCGGGTATAGGCATCGGACAGTTCCTTGCCGCGGGCCTCGCCGCCATCGACCAGTTCGCGCCCGGGGCTGAACGAGATCGCCGGAACCCCGCGCTTGGCCATCGAGAAGTGGTCCGAACGGTAGAAGCTCCCTGCCTCCGGTCGTGCGTCGGAGGTGTAGTGGCGGCCCAGCTTCTGGCCTTCCTCGGTCAGCATGGTCAGCAGATCGAGCTTGGCCGCTCCGGAGATGCTGAAGTTGGTGGTCTTCGAGATCGAGAGCGGGCCGTCCATGTTGATGACGCCCGCTGTGGTCGCCAGCGGCCGCAACGGGTTGTCGGCGTAGTATTCGGAGCCGAGCAGGCCCTTTTCTTCCGCCGTCACCGCCAGGAACAGCACCGAACGCTCGCGCTTGGGGCCCTTGGCGAAAGCGCGCGCCAGTTCCAGCAGCGCCGCAGTGCCCGAGGCATTGTCGCGTGCGCCGTTGTAGATGCGGTCGCCCCTTGCATCGGGCAGGCCCACGCCGATGTGATCCCAGTGCGCCGAATAGATCACCGTCTCGTCCGGGTACTTCGTGCCCGGCAGGACGCCGGCGACATTGTGCGAGGTGATGACCTGCGACTTCACCGCATAGTCCGCACTCATCGTCGCCTTGAGCGGGATGGGCTGGAAGTCCTTCTTGCGGGCAGCGGCCTTGGCCGCCTCGAAATCGATGCCGGAGGCCTTGAACAGCTGCGCCGCGAGGTCCTTCTGGATCCAGCCTTCCATCTGCGTATGTGCGGACC